>JAZFTY010000503.1:0-4021 GCA_036446935.1 Acidobacteriota bacterium
GAATGATGTTGTTTTTTGGGTTTAAATAAAAAGGAGAAATTTATGCCGACGCGAAGAGAGATACTCATGTCAACAGGCGCTCTGGCGGGAGTCTCCATGCTTCCGGCAAATGCCAAGCCGCTGGCCTCGGCGGTCCAGGACGAGGTCCCGATTCCCGGTAGTGTGGATAAAGCGTTAAGTATCTGGGATCTCAAAGCGATGGCCAAGGAGCGACTCACCGAAGGGCACTTTGCTGCTATCGTCGGTGGGGCAGCCGATGAGATTACGATTCGCTGGAATCGTGAAGGGTTTGACAAGATTCGTCTGCGCCCCAAGGTTCTCATCGATCCCACCCAGATCGACACCAGGACCACTCTTTTCGGGCAGGAGCTTGCCTATCCCGTCCTGTTGGGGCCCACTGGAGGCCACCGCTCGACTCATCCCGATGGGGAGTTGGCCACGGCCCGGGGTGCGGGCCATGCCAACGCCACCATGGTGCTCAGCACGTTCACTTCCACCGCCATAGAGGAGGTGGTCCAAGTCGCCACGAATCCCCTCTGGTTTCAACTCTATGTCATGCGGGATCGGCCCTTTAACCGCGATTTGGTGCTCAGAGCCCAGGCCGCCGGCGCCACAGCCGTGTGCGTGACCGTCGATACCGCCACCGCCGGCCCTCGAAACCGCCAGACCCGGGGGAGACAGCGAAGCTCTCCATCCGGCGGAGGAGGTCAGCCCCTTCTGCAAGGCATGAAACGATCGACCAGCGTTGAGAGTGATATCTTCAGTGCATCCCGCGAACCCAACCTGACCTGGAAGGATATCGATTGGCTGCGTTCCTTTACCCAGGTGCCGTTGCTGTTGAAGGGAATCCTCGATGCAGAGGATGCCGAGCGGGCCATTCAGGAAGGGGTGGATGGTCTGATCGTCTCCAACCACGGAGGGCGAAACCTGGACACATCGCAGGCCACCATCGAGGCCTTGCCTGAAGTTGTGGAAAGGGTGGACGGGCGCATTCCCGTTTTGATCGATGGGGGCATACGGCGCGGCACCGATATTTTTAAGGCTCTGGCGCTGGGAGCCAAAGCAGTGCTGATTGGCCGTCCCTATCGCTACGGATTGGCCGCCGGAGGAGCCCTCGGGGTAAGCCGCGTCCTGGAGATCCTGCGCAGAGAGCTGGAGATGACGATGGCCTCAACGGGTCGCACCTCCATTGCCCAGATCGACCGCTCCGTCCTCTGGTCTTAGATTGATCGGCACCCTCAGGTGCCGAATCAGGTCTGCCACATCTCTTCAACGAATAGTTCTTCGACCTCGAGTTTTCTGGCCGACAATCCCTGCTCAAAGGAAGCCTGCGTCATCCGTTCCAGCAGCGCCTTATTTTTGGCGATTCCGTAGGGCCAGTGCTCTCCACCGAACACCTCGTCGATCTCTTCCAGATCGCTCATTAGCCAGGGCAAAGCGCATGCTAGAACCGAAGTGTTGCGGATCCGCTCAAACTGGGTGGTCAGGGCCAACTGAAATGCGTCAAAGAGGGATTGGGCGACCCAGGGATGCTCCTGGTAGATCTCCCTGCGGATGACCACCAGGTGCATGATCGGAAAAAATCCGCTTCGTTTGTAGTAGTCTTTTTCTACACTCCGGTAATCGGGAAACAAACGCTCAATGTGAGCGGCCCTTCGGAAGCATTCCGGCTCGGCCGGTCCGATCAGAGCGTCCAGCTTTCCCTCTTCCAGCATCTGGCTCAAGGTCTCGCCGGGGCCGATTCGACTGAGATGAATATCGGAAGGCATGTCAACGTGAAAGCGCTCCGGTTCATCGGGTGTATTTAGACCTCCCTCGGACCACTCAATCTGCTGAGGCCCTATGCCATAGTCATCTTGCAAAAAGATGCGTTGCCAGAGGGCGGCGGTGGTCTGGTACTCTACCATTCCCACGCGCTTGCCGGCCAGATCCTCGGGTCGGGAGATGCCCGAGTTGCGGTTGATGAAAACGTATCCGTGGCGAAAGTTTCGCGAAGGGTAAACGGGAATACCCACGTAACGGTCATCCCCGCGGGATGTCAAAATCATGAAGGTGGAGGTGGACATCTCGGAGATGTCGAAGTCGGTCTGCTGGGCGACCTGTCGAAACAGCGCTCCGGGACCCTCCGCCTGTGACTGCAACACGATACCTTCGGGTTTGACGGTTCCATCCAACAGCGGCCGCGTGCGGTCGTAATTGTCCACGCAGGCGAAACTCAGTTGCAGGTCGGACCCGGACCCGGTGCCCTCGCTTCCCCCCTGATTGGTCCCCCGACTACAAGCCGCCGTTCCCAGGCTCAGGGCTCCCAGTTGAGCCAGCCAGAAACGACGCGTTATTTTGCCACCGGACAGGTGACGTAGAGATGAGATCGACATTGCTTACACCTCCTAAAGGTTGAAAACAGAAAAAAACTAGTTCCGACTTTGTGGTATATATCTTGCCATCAGGCACTGAAGGAGGCCAGCGAAATGATAAAACCCTATGAAATCATGGGTATCCAGTCCAATATCCGCCAGGTATTCCGGGATAAAAAGGGACCCCCTCGCATTGAGGCCATCGAGGAGAACCTCGAGCACGCATTGTCGCTACTGGAAGGGCGGTTGTCGCCCGAGTGGAGTGTGTCTCCGAAACTGGTGGTCTTTCCGGAATTTTTCCTGAAGGGCTACACCCCGGGACGCAGTGTTCAGGACTGGATCGATATCGGAATAAGGATTCCCGGAAAAGAGAGTGAAATTCTGGGAAAGAAAGCCAAGGAGTTGAACTGTTACATCGCTGCCAATGTGTGGGAGTTCGATGAAGAGTGGCCCGGGAGGTATTGGGACACCACATTTATTGTGGATCCATCTGGAGAGGTCATTCTTCGATACAAGAAGCATTGTGCGCGCCTGGGGTACGCTTTCCCCAACGATGTGCTGGATGAGTTTGTAAGACGACACGGAGACGAAGCGTTGTTTCCCGTGGTAGATACTCCCATTGGCAAGCTGGGTTGCTTTATCGGTTACGATTGCCATTTTCCTGAAGTGGCCCGCTGTCTGGCCATGAATGGGGCGGAGATCCTGATTCACTGTGACGGAAATCCCCGAGGGAATCTGGCCTATACTCAGGCCAAGGATCGGGCCATTCGTTCCCGGGCATGGGAAAACAAAGTCTACGTTATCACCGTCAAAAGAGGGCACTGGCTAGACGGCGATCTTCCTTATGATGAGGGAGAAGGACAGACGGCCATCATCGATTATCAGGGGCAGGATCTTTCGATGGCGGCGACCAGTGGGGAGTGCACCATCAAGGCTGAGATCGATGTCGAGAGGCTCAGATACGCCAGGAGCCAGACCCGGCATAATTTTCTTCCCATGGTCCAGTCAGAAGTTTACGCCCGATATTATAAGAGAGCCAGTCTGTATCCGGCCAACGTCTGGCAGGACAAGCCTGCCGCAAGTCTTAAGGAATTGCGGGAGGTCACTCAGGAACAGTGGGACAAGATGTACGAGCGGGGAATCTTTGTGAAACCGGGAGGATGTTAGATCGATGAAGTTGAAGGATCTCGATCCTCCTGAGTTCCGATAAAAACCCACAAAATGGCTGCCCCCAATGTGAAAAATCCCGCCACCGTCCAGGCCGCCGGCCATCCGTACTGGTCCTTGATCAGGGGAGTCAGGATGGGTGAAAAAGCCCCTGCTACGGTGGTTCCCATGTTCATCATGGCCCCGATGGTCCCGGCATGGTTGGGCATGAGTTCAATGGCCGTGGTCCAGTAACAATTGGTACCCAAAAACGCCAGGCCGAAGCCCAGCGACAGTAAAGCAATGGCCAGGTAATCGTTCTCGACCCTTCCTCCCAGAAACAGCAGCGGCAGGCAAGGGAGTTTCCCCCCCATCACGATGATACGACGGGCAGTTCTCTTGCCCACCCGCAACATCAGACGATCGGTCAGCCACCCCCCTAACGGCGCGGTCACGGTCATCGCCAGGAAGGGAAAGACGGCGAAGTAGGAGGCATTCAAGGCGTCAAAACCCCGCTCATC
>JAZFTY010000504.1:0-6195 GCA_036446935.1 Acidobacteriota bacterium
CGCTCCCATGATGGCTGAAGTTTGGGGGGAGGAGGTGGCGCAGCGTTGGACCATGCCGACCAGAAGTCTCATCGAGGGCGGAGTAAAACCCGCCTATGGAGCCGATCGATGGTCGGATCCCCGGCGCCAGCCCATGTGGAACCTCGAGGTCCTGGTGACGCGGCTGGCAGACAACGGGAAGGTGTACGGCCCGCGAGAGAAGGTGGACCGTGCCACGGTACTGCTGATGATGACCCGGTGGGGCTCCGAGTACGTCCTGCGTGAACAGGAGCTGGGTTCGCTGGAGCCCGGGAAGCTGGCCGATATGATCGTGCTGGATAAAAGTCCGCTGGACAGCAGCGTCCCTGATGAGGATCTGTCCGAGATCAAGGTCGTGATGACGATGATCGGAGGTGAGGTGGCTTACGGTTCACTGGATTAGAGAATCAGTGAGGAAGACTGTCTGGCTTTCTCTGGCTCTCGGGCTGACGCTGGGGGTTGCACGCGCTCAATCAGAAGGGGTGGTTTCGGTAGACCTGGGAATGGGTATCGCTGGCCCGGGAGAACATGCCTTGGTACCGGTCACGCTCTCGGCCGGCCGTTCCGGTCGGGTGGGAAGAATTTTCTTGGAGGTCTCCTTTCCCAGGCAGTTCCTTTCCTTTAACTCGGTCCTCAAAACCACAACTACCGAATCCCTGCAGCTCGACATCAAGACAGAGTTGCAGGAGACCGGGGAAGAAGAAGTGCTACGAGTCGAATTGTCCTCCTCCAACCCGTTTCCACAGGGCGAGCTGATCCAACTTCAATTCGACGTGTCTCAAGAAGCTCAGCCCAACCAGGAATTCAGTGTGAAAAGCCTTGGCCCAAGGGTGGAGACCCCGCAGGGCGAGGTGTTGGAGTCGAGAGGTTCAGACGGACTGATCATTGTCGCCATTTTTGGGGAAGCCATTCCTGCCTGCTTCTTCTATATGCACTGAGGTCTAAGACGATCTTACCTGGGAACTCGCTCTTCGTCCTGTTCCTCGATTGCGATCTCGAATTTGATCGGGAGCTGCTCAGGCAGGTAACAGATCTTGTCGTCACAGACCTGATAGGCAAGCGTGCCCTGAATCTCAAGCTGGGTTCCCCCCGACAGGATAAAATAAGGACCTGGATCATCGGGATCGAGACGCGAGGATATGGTCTGGACCCCTTTGGCGACCCATTCCGCGGTGTAATCGGCCGTGAGGGTCACCTCACGAATGACCCTCACAGTCCCACGATACACGGGAACGCTCTCTTGGATAGCGGGAAGGTACAGAATCTGCGGTTCCGGATACTCGAGATCGTGAACCTGGATTCGGTAATCCGGCTCGATGGAAAAGGATAGAGGCCTATAACCTTCCACCCCAGGAGCATAAAGATGCATCTTGGGAGGAAGATTGAACTCCACAAACAAACTGATTCGGTTGCCAGGTTGGGCCACCGGATCACTGGCGTAGATCTTGACAGGAATGTGTTGGCCCGCAGTCTCCAACTCGGTCTGCGGTCCTACGTAGACGCCAAAGTCTCGAGCCAGAATCGAACGAGCGGTAAATCGTTCCCGGTAATTCCTTTCAAAGTACTTCTCGGTTACGATCCCATTTTCGTCGATAAAGTAGATCCCCGGAAAGGGAACCCCTCTACGCTCAGTCCGCATCGTTGTGTTCACGACCCCAAAGGCGAGTATGTTGGAAGCATCAGGGTCGGCTAAAAGCGGAAATTGGATTCCGGCACGCTCGCTGAAGTGACGAACGATAGCAACACTGTCATAGGAAATGCCGGTTATCTCAAGCCCCTGCTCTCTGAACTGTTCGAGAGACTCGTTCAGCTGCACCAGCTGATCCTTGCAATAGGGTCACCAGTCGGTGGAGCGATTGAAACTGATGACCAGGCCGCGAGGACCCTTGAGAGAGTCGAAATCACGCCAGTTGCCATCCTGGTCACGAGCGCGAATGGGAGGAATAGCCTGTCCCACCTTGATCCCAACTTCCTCTGTCATATCGGATCTGTGAAGGTCTCTCTGACCTAGCATGGGCTCAAGTGAACAGAGTGTCAGCAACAAAACAAGAACAAAATTCGGAATCCCGTGATTTTCAAATTTCATCACACCCCTCAATAGGGTTCTTCGATCTCACTTTCTTGAGGATATAAACTATCGGAATTTACCCTTTGAAGCTAGCCCGGATTATGCATAAATTCTCTACTACACCGCCGAAATCATCCGGCGTGCGTTGCGCACCGCCCGCGCGACCCCAAGCGCGGGTACCCCCGACCCGCAAAAGCGGGTAGAGACAGGTTGAGAGGATCAGGAGGCCGAGGTGATCCGCCTGCGGGTCGCTGCAGCGGACGCTTTATGCATCATCCGGGCTAGATGGATCGACGGGATCGGACTCGGCTAGCTCCATCAACTCGTCGTAGGTAACTGCCTTGGTAATAAAGAGCGACGGGGTCTCGGCCAAATCAATTTCTAAAGGCTGGGCGACGGTCTTTCTCTCCTTGTCGTAAAGAATCCTGACCAGGGGACGGCACAGGTTACCCGAATTGACCTCCACGACTCGTCCCATTTCATCAGTATTCAGGACGACGTACTCATTATAGGTATAGACTGAGAAACCCTCGATCAAAGCCTTCACCAGGTGAGCCGCAAAGCTTTCTGTCTCTCCGCGGGTAAAGGCATCGAGCAACTGATAACCGGTCAGGGCTTTGCGGTGAGGGCGATCATGGATACAGGCTTCAAAAACATCCATGATGCCCAATATTTTCGCCTCCTCGCAGATATCTTCTCCCTTTAATCCCTGAGGAAACCCACTCCCATTTTCTCGTTCGTAGACCTGCCCCACCGTCTTGGCAAGCCAACCATACTCTGGGCACAACTCTTCCAAGATCTTGGCGCCGTAAACCGGACGCTGCCGCGCCTCCGGACGCATCTTGCCCGGGTCCTGGAGCATGCGCTCGGGGAGCTTGGCAACCCCAATCTCATGTAAAAGTGCTGCCAGCCCTACCTCTATTTGCTTTTGTAGAAGGTAACCCAGGGTCTGGGATAGACGGAGTGACAAGATACTCAGATTCACACAGTGAGTGCTCACTGCAAAGTCCTGTCTTCGATCGGTAGCCAAGAGCAGAAGAGCTGAACTTTGCCCAATGGAATCACTCAGACGCTGGACCAACTCTTTTCCCTTGTCAATATCGGGACTTTTCTTTTGCTCCACCCGACGGATCGATTCCAGAACATAGGCCGTCGCGATCGTGTACAGACTGCTCGTTTCCGCGTCAATGTCCTCTTCACCCACAACCTGGCTTTGCAGAACCTGCCGGGACTGAGCGTCCTCACCCTTCGTGTTGGCGAGCGCCTGGCGGAACCTCTCGGCTCGACTTGCCTCCTCAACCGAAGCCTCGCTTTCCGGGCTCTTCTGAGGCCAAGATTCTTCTGGCATAGCTCCCAAAAGTATCTCGCTAAAGGCTTTCCCTTCAGATTCCTCTTCGACGATAGCTCGGCTATCCTGCACCCCCTGAGGTTGAATTTCTTCCGCCTTCGTCTCAGCGACTTCCTCCTCAATCCGCTCGGTTTCGGCCTTCTCTTCAACGACCGCCGGGCTTTCCTGCACTTCCTGTGTCTGAAGGTCCTCCGACCCTGTCTCGTCGACTTCAAACGGGGTTCGCTCGGCTTCAACTCCCTCTTCAACGGCTGCTGGGCTTTCCTCCACCTCCTGAGACTGAAGCTCCTCCAACCCTGTCTCTGGGACTTCCCAAGGGGTCCGCTCGGCCTCAACTTCCTCTACAACGGCTGCTGGGCGTTCCTCTACCTCCTGAGGCTGAAGGTCCTCCAACCCCGTCTCTGGGACTTCCCAAGGGGTCCGCTCGGATTCCTCTTCCTTCTCCACCCGAGCCGTCTTTGCCTGATCCCCCGGGGACTGAAAGGGAAAGGCTCCCAAGGCCGACTTAGAAACTCTCTCAAGGAGCCAATCTTCAACAAGAGCGTTGCCGCTTCGCAAACGCTGGGCCAGGACAAAGAGCAGATTGCGAGCAACGATGGGGTAGATTTCAATCAGGGACCAAATGGTGGCTCTGTCCAGCACCAGCAGGCGGGAATCCTCCTGGGCAACCACATAGGCTGAGGCTGGCTGGCGGTCAAAAACGGACATCTCGCCCACAACCTCCCCCGGTTCCAGTATCACGATGGGGGCCAGCGTCAAATCTTTGAGGTGGATGCGCAGACGGCCGGAGAGGATGAGGTAGAGAAAATCATTGGGTTGACCTGCCTGGATCAGGACGTCACCTTCTGTGAACTCCTTGATGGGGCAGTCCTGCAGCAGGTCCAGAATGGCGTCCAGCTCGACGCCCTTCCACAGAATGGAAGTCTCCAGTTCCCACTTTCTCAGAGTTTTTTGATCATCACCCATCTCTATCAAAGTAGTTTAAAGTCTTAGGGTTGTTCAAGGTAAATCGACGGTTCCGGAGAAATTGGCCCCAGATTTTCGCTCAGTTTTTGTTTGTTTGACGCAGTGTCGGCTCGACCATAGAATGCTTAAAAAAAACAATCAGGAGGGAAAAGCATGAAGGATCGAACCGCAAAAGATCAGCCTGATTCATCAAATCCCAGCCGTCGCCGGTTTCTGAAGTCGGGTGCGGTACTGGCCGGAGTTCTGGGTGCCTGTGCCGATTCAGGAAACGTGAGTGACTCCGGTCCCCGTACCTTGGGGGCCATTCCGAGTTCCTATGGGCAGAGATCAACCTATGAGAAGTCGGTGCGCTATACCAATATATCCGATACTCCGGAAGCGGGGGCCAGTCGGACGCCCCTTCAGGATTCCTACGGCATTCTCACCCCATCATCTCTTCATTTCGAGCGCCATCACTCGGGTGTTCCCACGATCGATCCGTCCCAACATCACCTGCTGATTCACGGCATGGTGGATCGTCCCCTGGTCTTTAGCATGGAAGAGATCCTTCGATTACCGTCGGTATCGCGGATCCATTTCATCGAATGCTCAGGCAACAGTGGCCGTGAATGGACTACGCCGGAACCGACCGTACAGCGCACCCACGGAATGCTCGGTTGCAGTGAGTGGACGGGAGTCTCGTTATCATTGCTGCTTTCCGAGGTGGGTATCCAAAGCGAAGCCAAGTGGATCATCGCCGAGGGGGCCGACGGCTGCAAGCTGCACCGAAGCATCCCCATGGAAAAGGCCCTGGACAATATCGTCGTGGCCTACGCTCAAAACGGTGAGGCCATTCGTCCGGAGCAAGGGTACCCTTTGCGTCTGGTGGTGCCCGGATGGGAAGGAAACACCCACGTCAAATGGCTGCGGCGCATCAAGGCCGTGGATCAACCGTATATGGGGCGGGAGGAAACTTCCAAGTACACGGATCTGATGCCCGATGGCAAGGCCAGGCAATTTACCTTCGTGATGGAGGCCAAATCGGTGATCACCTTTCCTTCGGGAAGAGACCAGCTCCCTGGCCCGGGATTCTATGAAATCACGGGACTGGCCTGGTCAGGTCGCGGCTTGATCGAATCGGTTGAGATTTCGATCGACGGTGGTCAATCCTGGCAGGAAGCCCAGTTCCAAAAGCCACGCCACCCCGTCGCCTTGACCCGTTTCAGGCTTCCCTGGCGATGGGAAGGCCAGGAAGTGACCCTCCGGTCGCGATGCATCGACGAAACGGGCTACGTTCAGCCCAGCCGCGAAGCGCTGATCGAGGCTCGTGGACTGAACACGAGATATCACTACAACGGCATCACGGCCTGGAAAGTCTCATCCGACGGGAGCGTTCAGAATGCCTATGCTTAGCAAACTCCGGGCTGCAGAGTGGATGCTGGCCGCCATTGTGGCCGCAACTCCACTGATGGGGCAATCACCCAACTATGGGGTGGGTCGATCACCCACTCCTGAGGAGATCAAGAGCTGGGACATCAGTATTGGTCCAGATGGGAAGGAACTCCCGCCTGGAGAGGGTAGGGCAATGGAAGGAAAGGAAGTCTATACCCGTCGCTGTGCCGACTGCCACGGCTCGGAAGGTCAGGGGGGTGATCAGGGAGAAGCCCTGGTGGGTGGAGAAGGGACCTTGGACAGTCTCAAACCTGTGAAGACAGTGGGCAGCTACTGGCCCTATGCCACGACGCTTTGGGACTACATCAATCGCGCCATGCCCTTTGACAGTCCCGGATCTCTGACCCACAAACAGGTCTATGCC
>JAZFTY010000505.1:0-3815 GCA_036446935.1 Acidobacteriota bacterium
CCCGGAAATCTCCACACCGTAATTCATGGCGCGCAGGATGTTGACGATGGCGCGTCCTACCGTGCTCTTGCCGCAGCCCGACTCGCCGACCAGGCCCAGCGTTTCGCCTTTGAGGAGATCGAAGCTCATTCCGTCGACCGCTTTCACCTCGGCGATCTTACGCAGGAAGACCCCGCCGAAAACGGGAAAGCGGACCCGCAGATTTTTAACTTCGAGAATCTTCTCCATTAGGGTCTGCCCTCGTCCTTAAGTGCCTCGTTCCATAAATACGGTGACGTTTGTGGCGAGCGCGACGGCGTCGAGTTCGCGAAACGACGACGACGCGATGTCAGTGACATCGTGGAGGAGGAGAGACAAAGAAATCGCCGCCGTCCCGCCGCCACCCTTTGGGCTGATGGAGGTTGCGGGTGATCTCTGTGTCGCTCGTCGTCGCCGATGTCCCTGCATGGCCTCCTCCTCGCTCCTTGATCTCCACTCCCAAGCCCCATCAGCAAACATCATCGTATTTATGGAACGAGACACTTAATCCAGAAGAGGAGTCCGCCCGGCGAAACCCTCATCCACCTCGTGCCAGAACCGGATGTCCTCTTCGCCATATTTCCAACAAAGATAGATTTCACGTCCCTCTTTCAGGTGGGGAAAGTCGACGAGCCCGTCTTGAAGGCTCTTCAGAACACACCCGGTTTCCTGAAGCTGAGTCAGGCAACTCTGAAGGGATATCACAATGTTCAGGTAGGCGGTTCCTTCCGGTCCTCCCGTGTTGCTGGAAGCTGAATCGGCCAGCTCCTGGACCACTTCTCGATATTCTTCCAGGCGATGGAAAATCACCATCACCTGGCCCATCAATTCCTTGAGAGAAGGCAGGAGCTGGCGGGCTTCCTCGACCGTGAAAAATCGCTTTCCCATCTGCCTGAATTATATCGCAAGACCCGTTTGAAGAAAATTCATATACTAGTCAGAAGAATGAAATGTATTTTGTGCGGAGAGAGAAAGGGAAAACGATTCTGTCCCGCCAAAAACACTTCTATCTGCACCCAGTGTTGCGGTGAAAAGCGGGTGGTAGAAATCGATTGTCCGTCCGACTGCGTTTTTCTCAGCTCCGGTCACACCTATCAATCGATCAAAAAATACAGCGCTCAACTGCAGCAGGAAAAAGATCCGCTGCGGCGAAAAAAGCTCTACGAGACGGGCCAGCATTTCGGGCCTCTTTTTGGCGAGATCGAAAGGACGATCATCGGTTACGCCGCTGATCTGCAAACCCTGACCGATCAGCACATTCTGCAAGCCGTCAGCTTGTTAAAGGACACTTATCGAACCGAGCAAAAGGGTGTGATTTATGAGCACAGCTCCGCCAATCCACTCGTTCAAGCTTTACTTCGCGAACTACGAGCTTCTCTGGAAAAGATCAGAACCCAGCCTGACCGCGATTTTCCGATTCCAAAGACGACGGATCTGTTGGACTGCCTGGAGGTTGTAGAGCAGGACATTGGCTATCATTTAGCGGGAACCTCCGAGCGAGGAAGCTACCTGGGATTCATTAAAAAGAATCACCCCGATATCTCGTCCAAGGCGGCCTCCAAAGGAAGCCTGATTCAGCCCTGAGTCACTGCTATACTCGACGAAATCCAAAAGAGGCCCGTGGGCTGAGTGCCTCACTGCACCGATGTGTAGGCGCGATCAATCTTGGCGGCCAGGATGAAGTCACTTTCACTGAGTCCGTTGATTTTGTGGGTCCAGATCTTGACCTCGACCTTGCCCCAGGCCAGATAAAGGTCGGGGTGATGTCCCTGTTCTTCGGCAATTTTCCCCACCCGGTTGACGAAATCGAGAGCGCTCTTGAAATTCTCGGATGTGAAGGTCTTTTGGATATGATGAGCTTCAATCACTTCCCAGTTGCTGATCTGTTCGAGCAAGGGGCTGATTTCCTCGGCAGTCAGTGGGGGAATTCCTCCCCGGCAGGGCACACACTGTTTTTCTGAAAGCTCGGTCATTTCCAATCCCTCAAACAAAGAAGGCCCGCCTAGGGGAAGGCGGGCCTAAACAATTTGCAAGGTGCCTCGCGATCCCAACGGCTAGGGACCCGTGAGCTCGACCAGATCATTGGTCTTCTGCTTCTTAAGAACCACCTCTTCGTAGTACTCACGAACCATGGCCGCCTCTTTGGCTGCCTTTCTTTGCATCATTTTTTCATCACGGGCAGTCTGGGGTTTGTCGCCCTTGTCTTTCATCCGACTGGCATCCTTGGCATTGATTTTCAGGGCGTGCTCGTAGTCGTCGAGCTTCACATCCTTTCCGCCCGCAAAAATCTCGTGACGCCCATTCTCCTTGTACCAGTTGGCGACGGTGGCATTCATGTGCATGTGCTCAATGATATTTCGCCACCCGTGACCGGTGTTGTAGGCGCAGAAGGAAATTTCGCCCTCCTGAGTCGCATAGGGAATAATGCACATCTCGGTGCGGCGGAAGTCGTAATTGAACAGATCCTGGAACCACATACCGGCGACAAAAAGAAAGTTCCAAGGGTCTTCACGACGTTCTTTGGACTCGGTTCCGTAGTCCTTGCCCGATAAGCCAAAGCTCTTATCAAACTTCTTGAAGAGCTCCAACAGGGTCAAACGTGAAGGTGCCTTAAAGGCTCGGTAATTCTTGAGCAGAGCCAGTGCCATCATGAAATTGGAAAACTTGGTACCTCGCGCCGCATCCGTGATATTTTGCATATCCTTGACCAACCCGGGGATATTCAGGAACTGGGGAACCGGCACTGCTTCCTTGGTCTCCTTGTCAATCATAAAGGCCGTGCCTACACCGCAGTTGGGATGGCAGCCACAGCTCACCTGGCCCCAGGCAGCTTCCGGTCCATGGGCCTGATCGGCAAAATCAGCAAAGGCCCCCATCAGGGACAGGGGAAACCAGTCATGGGTGGGTTCCGTCAATCCGGTCTGCTCCTTCACATCCTTCGCCAAATGGGAAAGTGTATAACGCTGTCGGAGCCGTCGCTCATCCGTGATCGCCTCATCCCGTCCGGTGAAGGAAACCGGTTGGAAAGCAATGAAAGAAATCTTTTTGGGGTTGTCCATTGCGAAGCGGATGATGGGGCCGACCTGATCATTGTTGACATCATTGACAATAGTGATGACCAGGATGATATCGATTCCCGCAGCGTGAATGTTATTAATGGCACGCAGCTTGATATCGAACAGGTTGCCAATGTGGCGATGGCTGTGGGCATCGTTGCCGATTCCGTCAAACTGGAGGTAGGTATAACGCAATCCCGCCTCATAAGCCTTGCGGGCAAAGTCGAGGCTCTTGGCGAACTCAATTCCGTTGGTTGCAGCCTGAACGCTGTTGTAGCCGATTTTACGGGCATACTTGATGGCCCGGAAAAAGTGCGGGGAGATGGAAGGCTCCCCACCCGAGAACTGGACCGACATTTGCCGTCTTGGCTTGATCTTCAAGGAGTTGTCGAGGATCTCCTTGATGTCATCCCACCCCAGCTCATGGACAAAGCCAACCTGGTTGGCATCCATGAAGCAGGGGTCGCACATCATATTGCAGCGATTGGTCAGATCGACCGTGAGCACTGAACCGCGTCCGTGCTTAATGGTACTGGAACCATGATTGTGCAGATCTTTATCATTGTGCGTCCGAATATCGCGACCGGGGAAGTTGGCCTCAATCCAGCTCAGGAACTTGGCATCGATGGCCATGAGGTCCTCAAACTTTCCGTGCTCAGGACACTCTTTGATCATCCAGATCTCTCCATCGCGGTCGACAATCTGGGCCTTGATTTCACCGACCTTCTCATCGATGAGAAT
>JAZFTY010000506.1:0-3754 GCA_036446935.1 Acidobacteriota bacterium
TTCCACCAGGAGACGGGCCAACTCCTCACCGGTTGTCTCGCTCTCTTCCAGGGACACAGCTGCCCCCTTCTGAACAAGAGCCCGAGCATTCATTCGTTGATGATCGTCGGTGGCATGGGGCAAAGGAATGAGAATCGAGGGTCTTCCAGCCGCTGCGATCTCAGCCACTGAGGAAGCCCCCGCCCTGGAAAGGATCAGGTCGGCACCACTGAAATAGGCCGGCATGTCTTGAATAAACTCAATGACCTCCGCCTCGAATTCCGCTTGCTGGTATCTCTTTTTCACGGACAAATAGTCGGTTCGGCCGGTCTGATGAACGATCTTAATCTCACCCGTAGGGGACAAAAACGGAAGTGCCTCACAAACCAATTGATTGATGGGACTGCTTCCCTGGCTGCCGCCAAAAACCAACAGGCACAGTGGCCCATCCCTTGAAGTCTTCGAGCTGACCTGGTGAAATTCCTGTCGTACGGGTATTCCGGTGAGCCGGGATTTCTTCCCAAACCACCGTGCCGTCTCCTCGAAGGCCACCGCCGCCGCATCCACCCAGTGTTTCAGAACACGGTTAGTGAACCCGGGCTGGACATTGGGTTCGATCAGCAATCCGGGAAATCCCAGTGCCTTTCCGGCCAGCATGATCGGTCCCGAGGAATATCCCCCCAGGCCAACGATAATGGAGGGGGAGAATGCCCTGATCATTCTCCAAGAGGAGAGCAGGCTTCCAGGAATCTGAAGGAGGGTAAGCACCGCCCTGAACAGTCCCACACCCTTGAATCCCCCAATGTTGAGGGTCTGAAATCGGAAACCCAGGGCCGGTACGATTTCGTTGCCCATACCTTTTCGAGCACCCACGAAGAGAACTTCAACGCCCGGTACTTGCTTCTCCAATTCCCTGGCCAGTGCCACCGCCATGAAAATATGTCCCCCGGTCCCGCCTCCGGCGAAAAGGACCCGCTTAATCATGGATCCCATTTCTCGGGGTGGTGTGGCCCCGAGCATGACTGGAGATATTCAACAAAATCCCGACAGCGGTCATGGTCATGATCATTGAGGATCCGCCCACAGAGACAAAGGGCAGCGGCAGTCCTTTGGTGGGCAAAAGACTGACCACAACGCTCATGTTCACGAAGGCCTGAAGAATGATCATGCAGGCGATTCCCAAGCCTAAATAGGTTCCAAAAGGACTCTCCGCGCGCACCGAGATTCGAGCCGCTCTCCAAAAGAACAAGCCAAAGAGAACGACGACAGCGAGACATCCCAGCAGACCCAGTTCTTCTCCCACCACGGCAAAAATGAAATCGGTATGGGGCTCGGGCAGAAAGGACAGCTTCTGCTTGCCCTCCGCATAACCCAGACCGCTCCAACCTCCCGAGCCGACCGAAATCAAACTCTGACGAATCTGATAGCCAATACCGTAGGGATCCCTTTCCGGATAGAGGAAAGCCAGCCAACGGTCGAGACGATAGGGAACCCGTACCACAAGAAAATAGAGCGCTGGAATGGCAGCTAAGAATAACCCCAGCAAATAGCGGTAACGCAATCCTCCCAAAAAGAGCAGGACGATCGCAGTCAAAGCGATACTGGCAGCAGTGCCCAGATCCGGCTCAAGAAGGACGAGCAGGACGATCGCTCCCACAACAACCAGGTAAGGAAGCAAACCTCGCTTGAAAGAGTGAAAGTCCTCCTTTCGGGTGACCAGGTAAAAGGAGGTAAACAGAATGACGGCGAGTTTGGCCAATTCTGAAGGTTGGAAATTGGCGGGTCCGATTCTGATCCAGCGCTGAACTCCGCCGGATTCCGGTACCACCAAAAGGTAAAGCAAAAGCGCCAGGCTCAAGAGGATCAGAGAATAGATTACGGTGCTCCGCTCGTAGAAGCGATAGTCGATTTTCATGGTCACCATCAGTGCCACAAGCCCGATGACGACAAAAATAAATTGGCGCGTGAAAATCGAGGTCTGCGATCCGTACACTTCAGCCGAAACCACGGTGGAGGCACTGAAGACCATGATCAAACCAAACCCCAGAAGGGCCAGCACGGTCATGATCAATCCCCGATCATAAGGTATTTCCCGGTTCATAATTTTCTCTTCTCTTTCCTCTCTTCTTTTTTCTCTCTTCTATTCTCGATTCTCTACTTCAGTGCGTTCACACTTTCTTTGAAGACTCGGCCCCGATGCTCGAAGTCATCGAACATGTCGAAGCTGGCACAACCTGGAGAGAGTAGAACCACATCACCCGAATGGGCCCTCTCGAAGGCCAGTTCGACCGCCTGTTCCATGTCTTGGGCACGTACGATGGCGACATGCTCCCCCAGGCGATCGGAAATCTCATCGGCTGCAGTGCCTAACAAGATAAGCAGCCTCACCCTGTCCGATACCCAGGGCCGCAGGACCCCAAACTCAGCGCCCTTGTCTTTGCCTCCCATAATCACGATCATAGGTTCAGTGAATGCCTGTAAGGCCTGAGCAGCCGAATCCATGTTGGTTGCCTTGGAGTCGTTGTAGAAAGTGACACCACTGAGTTCGCGGACCCATTCCAAACGGTGTTCGACACCTTCAAAACTGCGGAAGGTCTCGATCATGACCTCCCGGTCCAGACCGGACAGGGTCCCAGCGGCCGTCGCTGCCAGCAGGTTCTCTAAATTATGATTTCCCCTGAGCCGGATCTCGTCAACCGGCATGAGACAGTCCTGCTGGCCTCCCCAGATCACCTGAATCGAGCCATCGCGAATGAATACGCCCTCTTCCAGATCCTGCTTCCGACTGTAGAGCAGAACACGTGCTGGACGGCGGCTCGCCATTTTCACGGTAAAGGGATTGTCGGCGTTAATCACCGCATAGTCTTCGTCTGTCTGGTTGAGAAAGATCTGCTCCTTGGCTTGGAGGTAATCCTCGAAGTGGTCATAGCGATCCTGATGATCGGGACTCACATTGAGGATGACTGCAATGTCACACTTGAATTTCTCGATGTTCTCCAACTGGAAGGAAGACAGTTCAACCACAAAGGTCGTTTCCGTCGAAGCAGACGATGTTTCGATCCACTGAATGAGGGGTGAGCCGATATTTCCCGCCACAACACAGTCGCGACTGGCTCTCTTGAACAATTCCCCGATGAGGGTGGTGGTGGTGGTCTTTCCGTTGGAGCCCGTGACCCCGATGATCTTTCCCTTTAAAAAGCGATAGGCCAACTCGACCTCGCTGTAAATAGGAATGTTTCCTTCCGAGGCCTTCAGCAACTCGGGCAAATTGGAGGGCACACCGGGACTGAGGACGATGAAATCGGCATCCAGAAAGTCTTTGATTCGATGACCACCCAAAGAGAGAGTAGGAGGCATCATCAGTTGCGAAATGTCATCCTTCAACTGCTCTTCCGTTTTGGTGTCGGTAATCGTGACCCTCCCTCCTCGCTCGAGCAGAAAATTGGTGGCAGAGAGCCCGCTACGAGCAAATCCCACAACCAGGATCTTCTTGTCCTTCACAGTCATTCCGGCTTCACCGCAACTTCAGGGTGGTCAAACTGAACAGAGCAAAGATGAGTCCCAGTATCCAGAAGCGGACCACTACCTTGGGCTCCTTCCAACCCAAAAGCTCGAAATGGTGGTGAATCGGAGCCATAAGCAAAATCCGCTTTCCCCATAGCTTGTAGGAAACAACCTGGACAATCACCGAGACGGCCTCCAGGACGAAAATTCCCCCGATGGAAAAGAGCAGAAGTTCCTGCTTAATCAGCAAGGCAACAGTCCCAATAGCACC
>JAZFTY010000507.1:0-8231 GCA_036446935.1 Acidobacteriota bacterium
TGTGGCCATCTTTATTGTCATTGCTGCGGCGCTGGGGGGACCTGCTGAGGCCACACGGCGTGTCATGGCAGATTACCCCGAACTCATATCCCGGAGCCGCATGCCCTGGCAGCAGTTCTTCAGCTATGGGGTCATCGTCGCTCTGTCTCCCATCGTTTTTCCCCAGTTGTTCATGAGACTGCTCACGGGAAAAGACCCCAAGACCCTGAAGCAGACGATGTGTATCTATCCTGTGCCTGCTTTTCTGATGATGTTCTTGATGGCTACGGTGGGGATGTGGGGGCGCACCGCTATTCCCGGCCTGGAGGGTGCCGAATCGGATGCCATATTACCGATGCTTCTCATCCAGTTTACTCCCATCTGGATGATGGGGCTTCTGGGTGCGGCAGCGTTTGCCGCCATGATGTCGACCATGGACTCGCAGTTGCTGAGCGTTACCACCATGATCACACGGGACTTCCTGACCCGTTCTCGCCTCAAAGATGCCTCTGATGCAACCATGGTGCGTATCAGCCGAGTCCTTGTCCTGGTCTTGACCGTGGTTGCTTTGATTTTGGGTTTTCTCAATCCGATAGGGATTATCAAGATCATCGAGTTTGCCTTGAGTGGCTTTGCCTGCATGTTGGCGCCTGTCCTGGCCGCACTCTATTGGAAGCGCTGCACCTCTCAGGCTGCTCTCTGGTCGGTGGTGGCTTCGCAGGTCTGCCTGTGGAGTTTCGAGATGGGTCTTCTCCCCGCCAGTTGGAGGTTCAATTTCCTGTCGGGCTTGCCGGCCATCGTGGTCGGTGTGGTCGTCCTGGTGGCGGTAACCTATATCACTCCAGCTCCCCAGGATGAGGGGACGCGGGAATACTTCGCGATTTTCGACAAAACGGAACCATAGACCGCTGACCGCGGTCTATGGAAATTCAAAATTCAAAATTCAAAATTCCAAACAAATTCCAAACAAATTCCAAATTCCAAGTTCAAAACCTCTGAGAGGATAGCTTCACGGACTGTTTTATACTGAGTTTGTTTGTGATTTGGAGCTTGGAATTTGTGATTTGTTTGGAATTTGGAATTTAGGATTTGGGATTTGTTCGTGATTCCAAACTCAAAACGAATTCTATTTTCTATTTTCTATTTGAGCCTTGCCCCGGTGGTTGCAGTAGGGGCACCTGAACTCAACGATCCGATCGGTAAATTCTGTATAGATGATGTAACAGTCGTCCAGGGGACACCGGATGGGCTCATCGGTCGTGTAACGTTCCACAAAATACTGGAGGTGGAGGTCCTTCCAAGGCTGTTGCAGGTAGTCCTGTTGCCAGCTGAAATTGGCCTTACAGTCGGGGCAGCTCACCTCAATTCGGAATTGCCCGCTGCCGGAGTCATGCAGACCGTCCAATCGAAGTACTTCTCCACAGGTCGGACAGCGTGGATTTTCCTCGGTACCCGGTGGGCCGAAGTAGTCTCGGATGATCTCCTCTTTTTCTTTCTCAGAATATTGAGTCGTAGTCACAGCCGAGCCACGTGTTGAATGAGACGGACCGGGACGGGCATGAAAGTCAAAACGAAGATGATCAGAGCGATCAAGGCAATCAGAACCCTCCCTCGACCTAAGCGGGGAAACTCCGAGCCAGGCCTGGGATGACGGAATCCTATGAATATGAGAATCAGGGCGAAGAGCAGATATCCTAACATGGGCCAGGAATAGAAGCTGATTCCGACCAGTGCGCCGAAGGCCACAAAGGAGATGATTCGGTGAATCCGCGCCCCGAAAAGACCGTACACGATGTGGCCTCCGTCCAACTGTCCTATGGGGAGTAAGTTAATGCTGGTGGCCAGCATGCCGAACCAGGCGGCCCAGCCGATGGGATGCAAGCTGATGGGGACGCCTGCCTCACCCGGAAAAAAAGCCATCGCAGCCAGATGAAAGATGAAGGGCTCACCAAATTCCAACGTACCTTGAGAAGGATCTGCCAAGGAGAATGGTGTCGACAGCTGCAGTCCAATAATGAGGGATGGGATGATAAAGATAAAACCTGCCAGAGGGCCGGCGATTCCCACGTCGAAAAGCTGGCGTCGGTCTGGGAAGCGGGATCGAATCTTAATCACTGCACCAAAGGTACCGAAGGGATTGAACGGAGGAGGCGCCGGGATCAAGTAAGGGAGGGTGGCGTCAATTCCGTAATAGCGACAGGTCAGATAGTGTCCCATTTCATGAGCCAGCAGGATCACCAGAATGGTAAAAGCAAAGGGAAGTCCGTTGAGAAGATCCAGGGGATGGTTCAAGATGCCGGAAATCCGTCTCATGGCTTCGCCTGAGCTTTGGCTGACGAAGCTGACGTGCCAGAAGAAGCCCGCCCCTGTGGTCGTGACGACCGTACTCAGCAACAATATGATGTGAAGAGCAATCTTCCTTTTCTTGACTTGGGGGGAGGGTTGGACTGTGAGTTCAGGGGGCTGCGCAGGTGTCTCAAATGGGGGAGAGGAATCCCAGCTCAAAATCGGCTATTGGCTGAATCGAATTTCCTTACCTGGTTTAAACCGGACGGTCTTTCCAGGAGGAATTGGGACTTCGGCCCCTGTTCTTGGGTTTCTGCCGATACCACTCTTACGAGGCTTCACAAGAAAGACGCCGAAACCTCTAAGCTCAATGCGCTCGCCTCTCTTCATGGCCTCTTTGAGAGCAGTGAAAAAAGAGTCCACAGCGACTTCCGCTTTGACTTTGGTGATGCCAATTCTGCTTGCGACACGACCGACAATATCTTGTTTGATCACAGCTTCTTCATTCCTCTTTAAATGATTAATTTGACTATACTTGCCATCCGTAGCCCTGTCAACCAGCTTTGGACTTTGGGCCTGCACTCGGATAGACTGCCCATTTTATTAGAGGCGGGAAACACGCTATGGGTATCAAGCCCGATCACTGGATTGCTCGTATGGCCAGAGAGCAGCGCATGATCGAACCCTTTCAGGAATCTTTGGCTCAAAAGGGAGCAATCTCCTACGGCATCTCCTCCTATGGATATGACTTTCGAGTAGATCGAACTTTCAAAATTTGCTCGCACACTGCATCCAGTCCGCTGGATCCCAAAGAGGTCAGTGCTGAGTTCTTCGAAGATTTTGAAGGAGATCAGTGCATTGTTCCCCCCGGTTCGTTTGTGCTCGGTCAGTCAGTCGAATACTTCAGAATTCCTCGAGACATCTTGACCCTCTGTACCGGGAAATCCAGCTATGCGAGGTGTGGGATTCTGGTCAATGTGACTCCCTTCGAGCCGGAATGGGAAGGGCATGCCACTTTGTCGATCGCCAATACCGGGCCAGCTCCTGTGAAGATCTATTCCGGAGAGGGAATTGCGCAGCTTATTTTTCTGGAGGCCAGTGAAGTTTGTCAGACCTCCTATGGAGATCGGAAAGGGAAATACCAGGCCCAAAAGGGGATTGTATTGTCGAAGAAAGGCTGACCGCTGACCGCGGTCAGCGGATATTCCAAATCCCAAAATCCAAATCCCAAACAAACTCCAAATTCCAAATTCCAAAACTGACTTGGAACCTGGAACTTGGAACCTGGAACCTGTAACTTGGAACTTGGAACTTGGAACTTGGAACTTGGAACCTTCAACCATGAACGAAAGCTACGATTTTGCTGCCATTGAGAAGAAGTGGCAGCAACGCTGGGCACAGGCCCGGGAGTTCGAAGTTCAGGAGGACTCCGACCGTCCCAAGTACTATCTTTTGGAGATGTTCCTTTATCCTTCGGGAGCCCTCCATATAGGCCACGTTCGCAACTATACGCTGGGAGACTCCCTCGCCCGCTTCAAGCGAATGCAGGGGTTTAACGTGTTGCATCCCATCGGCTGGGATGCCTTCGGATTGCCCGCCGAAAACGCTGCCATCCAAAACAATATTCCACCCGAGCGCTGGACTCTGGACAACATTGAGACCATGAAAAAGCAATGCTCGCGAATGGGGTGGAGCTACGACTGGAATCGGGAGATCACGACCTGCCTGCCTGAATATTATCGATGGAATCAGTGGTTCTTTCTCCAGATGTTCAAACAGGGTTTGGCCTACCGGCGGAAAGGGACTGTGAATTGGTGCGAGCAGTGTCAAACGGTCCTCGCCAACGAGCAGGTGGAAAACGGCTTCTGCTGGAGGGACAAAAGTGTAGTTGTGGAGAAGGAGCTCGAGCAGTGGTGCTTTCGGATTTCCCAGTACAACGAACAACTGCTCCAGGACCTGGATCAGTTGGAGGGTTGGCCGGAGAAGGTCAAGAGCATGCAGCGAAACTGGATTGGCAAGTCTGTGGGGGCTCGAGTGACCTTTCCGCTGGAGGATGATCCCGGCCTGGGGATCGATATCTTCACCACCCGTCTGGACACCATCTACGGAGCCACCTTTGTGGTACTGGCACCTGAGCACGAATGGGTCAAAGGTTGGATGGATGATCCTCAACACGGCGAGGAGTTGTCGCGGTTTGTGGAAGAAATCCGCCGGCAGGGCAGGGACGTGCGTACTTCCGAAGAAACAGAGAAAAAAGGAGTATTCACCGGACGCTACGCCATCAATCCATTTACCCAGGAACGAATCCCTCTTTGGATCGCCAACTTTGTTCTGATGGAGTATGGAACGGGAGCTATCATGGCTGTACCGGCTCATGACGAACGCGATTTCGCCTTTGCCAAAAAGTACGATCTCGATATTCGTCTTGTGATTCAGTCGGAAGACCACTCCCTCAGTTCTGATCTGGATCAAGCCTTTGTCGAATATGGCGTGCTGGTCAACAGCGGCTCTTTCTCCGGACTTTCCTCCCTAGAGGCTCAAAAGAAGATGGCGCAACACGCCCAGACGGAAGGTTTCGGAGAAGAAAGCGTGAGTTATCGGCTGAGGGATTGGAGTATCAGCCGGCAGCGCTATTGGGGCACGCCGATCCCCATGGTCTATTGCCAGAAGTGCGGTGTCGTTCCGGTTCCGGAAGAGGATCTGCCGGTGTTGTTGCCCCAAGTCGAGAGCATCCAACTGGGGCAGTCGCCGCTTGCCACCATCCCGGAGTTCTTGAACACCAGCTGTCCCCAATGTCAGGGAGAGGCTCGCCGTGAGACCGACACCATGGACACCTTTGTGGACAGCTCCTGGTATTTTTACCGCTACACCGATAATCAGATCGACTCTTCACCGGTTCGAGACGAAGCGGTCCAGTACTGGTTCCCCGTCGATATGTACATTGGAGGTGTAGAGCATGCGATCTTACATTTGATCTACATGCGGTTTTTCACCAAGGTGATGCGGGATCTCGGTCTGGTTCACTTCGATGAACCGGTTCAGGGGCTCTTTACTCAGGGAATGGTACTCAAGGGGGGCATGAAAATGAGCAAGTCGCGTGGGAATGTGGTCTCGCCCGACACCGTGGTTGAAGGACATGGAGCCGATGCCCTGCGTCTGTTTGTTCAATTTGCCGCTCCCGCCGACCGCGAACTGGATTGGAGCGATCAAGGCCTGGAAGGCTGTTCTCGTTTCTTGAAGCGGCTTTGGAGGATGCTCTATCGACTGCGCGAAGAGATGAGCCAGGGTGCCAGTGCCGACTCCATTTCCCAGGAAGAGTTGTCGGAAGGGGGAAGAGCACTGCGGCGCAAGCTGCACCAGACGATCGGAAAGCTCACCCAGGACCTGGAACGGTTTCGTCAGAACACGGCCATTGCCGCCATCATGGAGTTGTTGAACTCGGTTTATGAGTACGTGGATCAGGAGGATCATCCGCAGCCGGCACTTCTGGAGGAAGTTTTGAAGACGATGGCTCTTTTGTTGTCCCCGTTTGCACCCCATTTTGCCGAGGAGATGTGGGAAAGCCTGGGACAGAAGGAGCATCTGACCTTTGCTCCCTGGCCGCAGTTTGACCCTGAGTTGGCTCGGGAAGAGGGAATCAAGATCGTCATCCAGGTGAATGGGAAGGTTCGCTCCAGGTTTTCCGCCCTGCCGGGAATTTCCAAAGAGGAAATGGAGACTCTTGCCCTGGAAGATGAAAAAACCAAGGCCTTTATCGAAGGGAAAGCTATTCGAAAGGTGATCGTGGTGCCTCAAAAGCTGGTCAATATTGTGGTATGAGGAGACAACAAACAACAGACAACAGACAACAGACAGCTGACACCCGTCCACTTGATGGGCTACCAAAGATGCACGAAAGCACGATGGCACGATGGGCAGTCGTGCTGCTGCTGGCGACTCAAGTTGCCTGCGGCTACAAGGTGGCCACGCAGAACCGGGTAGCCCCCGACATCGGGACCCTTGCCGTTTTGCCTCTCGAGAATAAGACCACGACTTTTGAAGTGGAGCAAATCCTGACGCGATCCCTGGTGCGAGCCTTCATCGAGAGGTCCTCCTACACGGTGGTGAGCGATGCTTCTCAAGCGGATGCGGTTTTTAAGGGTGTGATTTCCCAAGTCAGTGCCAATCCCGTTATTTTCGGAGAACAGACCTTCGGGTCTACCTTTCTGGTCACCGTCATCGGGCGTGTCGAGTTGCGAGAGCGAGAAACCTCGAAGCTACTTTTTGAGAATAACAATTTTATCTTCCGAGAACAGTATGTCATCAATGTCGATGTCCGGAACTTCTTCTCGGAGCTCAATCCGGCTTTGGGGCGCATTGCCGATGATTTCGCCTCCAGTGTGGTGACGACAATTCTGGAGAGGTTCTAGCCTCATCCGGGCTAGTCCTAATTTAGATAGAATATGGATTTTCCCGAGTTCCAGAAGACGATTCAGACTCCCGAACCCGTCTACCTCCTGATCACCGATCAGGATTACCTCAAGAAGAGAGTTTACGAGTGTTGTCTGAACCAGGTGGCAGAAGAGGTCCGTGCCTTCAACTGGTCGGTCTATGATCTGGACAAGGATTCCGTCTCGGAACTCCTCAACACGGCAAGGACTTTACCCTGGATGGCATCCCGTCGCTGGATTTATGTCAGGAATGCGGATCTGGCGGCGGAGAAGTTAAAAGAGTACTTACAGAATGCGTCTCCTGGCACCAGCATGGTTCTGGAAGCCAAGAGGAAGTCACGGACCTGGTCCCATATTCCCACCATAGAACTGCCCGCAGGATCGGATCCCTTTCGTTGGGTCATGAGCAGGGCCAAGAGAGAGGGGTATGACCTGGATGCTCGGGCAGGGAAAGCTCTGGTGGAATTGATCGGAGAGAATTACCAGCAACTGGAGGCAGAGCTCGAAAAGCAGTTTTTGTGGGAGTTGGAGAGTCGAAAAATCACCCTCGATTCGGTGCTTCGGATCACTCGTCAGGCCCGCCAATACGACGTGTTCGCTTTGATTGGAGCCATAGCCGGAGGGTCCGCGGACAGAGCGCTGCGCGTTTTGGATCGACTCACCGACTCAGGGATGACCGCTCCACAGATCATCTCGATGCTCTATTGGAATTTTCGTCGCGTCCTGGTGGCTCGGGAGATGCTGGAACGGGGTGAACCCTTCCGCTCCGTCCTAACGAAATTGAAAATCTGGAGTTATAAGGACAGAGAGAGAGAAATCCGAAAATATTCTTCTGAAATACTGACCGACATACTGATTCGCTTGCGGGAAACGGACCGTCTGTGCAAAACCACCAGTACCGATCCCAAGATCCATCTGGAGCGGGTGATCATTGACACCTGTGGCGGCAAGTCCCTATAATGAGCCGATCGAGGACAGTCTATGCCTAATGTAAAGTCAGCTGAGAAGCGAATGCGGCAAAATGTGACAAGGAATGCCAACAATCGCCGTAGACGCAGTGAAATGCGGACAGAGATTAAGAGATTTCGGCAACTCTTGAGCGACAAGAAGGTTGATGATGCTCGAGATGTGTTGAAGGAAGTGTATTCAGTCATTGACCGGACTGCACAACACGGTGTCATTCACTCCAACACTGCCGCTCGCTATAAGTCTAGACTGGCCAAGCATTTAAACGATTCCGCTTCCTGATAGCCTTCTGTCGCTTGGCAAATTGGTTCTGAACAAGCTGACATACCAGCCCGTTTGAAAAAAAAAGCTTCACCTGATTCCGGCACCGAAATTCTTTCCCGGGTCTCCCAAACCGTTCGCATGATCGGTGTCCCCATGGACCTGGGGGCCGGCCGCCGTGGAGTGGATATGGGACCCTCCGCCCTGCGAATCGGAGGCTTACAACAAAAACTGGAGGCCGTGAACATTCTCGTAGAAGATGGGGGGAATGTTGAGGTCAAGATCGCGGAAGAAGCCGTTCGTGGTGAG
>JAZFTY010000508.1:0-2160 GCA_036446935.1 Acidobacteriota bacterium
TCGATGGTGAGCGTCCTTTTTTGTGGACAGACGATGTCCCTGAGCAGAGGATCACCCTGAGGAGGGGGGATATTCTGATCGAAGGCCTGCCCGAAACTCCTGAGATCACGGGGGGACTGTTGCACGTGTGGTCGGGGGCCATGTTCGTCCCCGCGGCAACAGGACCTGAAGTCCTGGCGGTTCTGCAAGACTATGACCGCCACCAGGAGTGGTATCCTGAGCCCATTGAATCCAAGCTGTTGAGCCAGGATGGAGACGTTTATCGGGGCTATCTCAAGTTGCGCAGAAAAAAGGTGATCACCGTGGTCCTGAGTACCGAGCATGAAGCTCACTATTCCCAGGTCTCCGACAAACGTTGGTATGGGAGGTCCTACAGTACCAAGATCGCCGAGGTGGAGAATGCGGGTAAACCCAATGAAAAAGAGCTTCCCGTGGGAGAGGACCATGGGTTCTTATGGCGGTTGCATGCATACTGGTTTATAGAGGAGACCGAAGACGGAGTATTCGTGGAGAGCGTTTCGGTTTCCCTGTCCCGTCAGATCCCCTTTGGCCTGGGTTGGGTGGTGAAGCCGTTTGTGACCAGTTTACCCCGCGAGTCACTGGAGGGAATGCTGCAGGCGACCCGGGTGGCGATCAAGCAGCTTCAACAAGAGTGAGCCGCTCACAGAGCAGCCCTCCGGAATGTGGGAGGCACCTGAGGGTGCCGAATCCAGAGCGGCCCTGTGTCTATGAGCAGAACGCCGCAAAACATCCCTGAGAGAGTATCCACCTATCTAACCATCATTTTCCTGGCTGCAACCTGTTTGCCGCTTTTCGGACAAGGTCAAGAGACTGACAGCGAGCTGGATCTGAGCTCCGTCAGAGAACTCAGACAGCAGATCGAAGACAACGACGGTTTGGAGGCTGGCCTTAAGACTCAGCTGCTGGAGCTCTACGCCCAAGCCATCAGTGACCTTGAAGAGGCAGCACAAGCCGAGGCTCGCGTCCGGGAGTACCAGCGGGAACGATCCAACATCGAGGCTAGAGTCCAGGCCCTGCGCTCCGAACTCAATCGGGCCGAGCGGAGAGCTCGACCTTCACTTCCCCAGAATCAAAGTACTGAGCAGGTACAGAGCGCCATGACCCGGGAGCTGTCGTTGCTGGCCTCTCTCAGGGTGTCGCTCAGAGATGCGGAAGAACGTGCCGAGGAACGGGTGAGACGCCGCAGTGAAATCGCCAACCAGCTTGGGACCCTGGATCCGCAGATCGAATCCCTCACCAACGAGTTGCGGGCTCCTTCCCCACTGGACCTCTCCGAGCAACTGAAGGAGGCCGCTCGAACCAGACTCCTGGCCCGGCGCCAGGCCTTGCTTCACCAGCGCGATACTCTCCGCGCCGAACTGGCATGGGTCGAAGAACGTGCCGTCCTGATTCCCTGGCAACGCGATCAGGCGGAAGTTCGGGTCACCCGAAGATAGAAGTTCTGGAACGAGACACCAAGGATAACCAATCATCGAAGCTATAGGAACTGTATGAGTTGACAGGGTCTTAACGCCCAGACGCGAGATGATCGTCAAGCGATAGAGGAGGGTTTTCTCCTCTCGACTCGAGACCCAGGTAAAGAGCGGTGATCATGATCCCCAGGGCTAGGCCGGCGATCGTATCCAGCAGGTAATGGAAGCGGCCGTAAACGGTGGCCACAATGACTCCCAAGACGATCGGGAGGAGCAGGTAAGCGAGTTGCCGCTGGCGTTTCCAGGCCACCACCAGAACGATGATTGAGGCGGAGACATGAGTGCTGGGGAAAGCACCCCCACGGGCGCCACCGCGCGAAGAGATCTCGTGGACCAGGTTGTAGAAGAAATGATCGGCGATCGGGCCCTCGGGCGGATTGGCCAGATAGAAAGGACTGTCCACGGGGAACAGTATGAAAAAGAGATAACTCCCGTAAAAAGCCACACCCACCAGGAAAAGTAGCTCCCGGAAGGCCAGCATCTGCCCTTTGCCGTACCAGTAGCCTCCCACCACGGGGAGCATTACCATGAAGGAGAAGTAACAGAAGTGGAGGTATTCCGAGAGGGGAACCCAGTTCCATTGCTGACTCAAATAAAGACTCGGATGGCCCTGGAACAAGGTTGCTTCAAGGGATCGAATGGGCTCGGTCAGTCCCCAGTCCCCGAA
>JAZFTY010000509.1:0-2129 GCA_036446935.1 Acidobacteriota bacterium
GATCCGAGAGTTGAGAGGGGAGGAAGTTCGTGAAGAAGTTCAAACCAACATCGATCTTCGTATGGATATCCAGATCCCCGAGCACTATATCGATGACTCCAATCTGCGTCTTTGGCTGTACAAACGGGTTTCCTCAGCTCCAGACCCCTCTGCCTGGGAGAGTTTGAAAGAGGAGGTAATGGATCGGTTCGGGAAGTACCCGAATTCCGTCTCCAATCTGTTTGGATATGCAAGTTTACGCTTGCGTACAGAGCAGTTGAAAATTCTTTCGCTGGAACGGAAAGGCTCTCGAATTTTTCTCAAGTTGCGAGAAGACACCCCCATTTCGCGTGAGCATGTCATCGACCTGGTAAGCCGTAATGGGCGGTTGGGTCTGACTCCTGAAGGGACGATGAGTGCGGAAATTTCCTCCACGCTTCCCGATGAGGTGTTTCAAAATGTCCATACCCTCTTGGATGAGGTGGCTGTGCTAGAATGACCGGCTTCAGGAACATGACTTTTAAAAGGTTCATTTTGTTGCTTGCCCTCGTTCTGGTTGGCGGCTGCGCGGCACCTGAGAAAGAGGAAATTCAGCCCACCCAGGCTGAACCTCCGATCATCGCCTCTATCAATGGTCGCCCTGTGTACCAGGACCAGTTCGAAGGGTTTCTTTCCCTGACTCCGAATGAGCCTGGAGAAGAACCTGTCCAGTCTCAGAGAAGTACTCGTTTTCGGGAATTTGTGATGGAACAACTCTTGCTCCAGGAAGCGGAAAAAAAAGAAGTTACGGTGGATGAGGCGTTAGTGCGAGAACAACTCGCCAGTTGGCTTTCCGAGGGACAAGAAGTCACCCCGGATTTGGGAGAGCGCGTTCGAACCTTCTTGCGGATTCAGAAGTTCATCAAGCAGGAGATTAGAGGTCAGATCGAGATCGGCAATCAGGAGATGCAGCGGTATTATCGGCGTCATTCCGACGAATATAAGGTTGATGATGAGTATCACGTCCTGGAGATCCTGCTTGAGGATCGAGAGCGAGCAGAGGAAATTCGGGCGCAGTTGAACTTTGGAGATGTTCGAACTTTCAAGAGTATGGCCCGAAGCTATTCGCAGGGGCTGACTGCCCAAGCGGGGGGTGATTTAGGAACCTTCAGGAGCGGCCAACTCCCCGAGAATTTTGAAAAGGTGATCTTTCAGCTGAAAGCAGGGGAATTCAGCGCCGTTTTTCGTTCTCCGGAGGGATACCACATCTTCATGATGGAGGAGTGGGTCCCCCGCCACGCCCAGAAATTTCACGAGGTCCAAGAGGCAATTTTCGAAAAGCTCGTGGGTGAGAAAGAGAGTGTTGCTCTGGAAGAGTATGTCGATCAATTATTTCAGAGTGCATCAATAGAAGTGCATGATCGAACCCTGAGTCTCGAGTGAAGCGACACCCATGCGAACCGCGGGCTCTAACCCGGACTATGCATAAATTCTCTACTGCAGCGACCAAATCATCCGACGTGCTGTACGCACCGCCTGCGCGACCCGCAAGCGGGTACCCCGACCCGCAAGCGGGTGCCCCCGGCCTCCTCAACGTACTCGTAGGGGTCAGCCGGTGGCTGACCCGAACCGCATGGGTGGCACATTTTTACCAGTGTGGCTTCGGTTTTGCCATCCGAACTGTTCGGGCGAGCCACCGGCTCGCCCCTACGTCGCTTCGTGACAAGAACCTATGTATAATCCGGGCTAGGGTATAATAGTAATAATAGGTGATCGGACCATGAAGAACTCCGTCCTCAAAACGATCAGCCGTGCCAAGGGAAAGCTACAATTGGAGCGTCTCGTCAAGGGAGTCGCCATCCTGATCGCCTTTCTTTTACTGGGTTCCTTGATTTTCACTTTTGTTCTGGCCCGCAATAACTTTTCCGATAGCGCACTGTTGCTGACCCGGACGGGTGGGACTTTGGGTGCACTGTTTTTGTTCGGTTTCTACATTTTCCGTCCTCTCTGGAACTCACCCTCAAAGAGACAGGTTGCCCGCTTTCTGGAGGAACGGTACCCCCAACTGAAAGAGCGAGTTTCAACGGCAGTTGAAATAGAGACCACCTCAACAGGCGTCCATCCTGAGCTACGAAGTTTGATTCAACAGGACGCCAGAAAACAGCTGGGAA
>JAZFTY010000510.1:0-7873 GCA_036446935.1 Acidobacteriota bacterium
TCCTAAAACACCGGCCAGTTTCTTCACCCAATTCTCCTCCATGACCGCTTCCTGGAGACAGTATCTCAAGCCACTCACCACCCTGTGGGGATTCACCCGTCCCTCCGTTTACTCGACGGGAAAGTCCTCTCAGGAACTGGATCCGTTGGTGCCCGAACGCAGACCCTATCTTGTCCTTTACCCCTTTGTGAAGACCTCCGAATGGTATTTGATGAGCAGGGAGACTCGACAGGAAATGATGAACGAGCACATCAAAGTGGGCCGCCAATATCCTGAAATCTCCCAGCTTCTTCTCTATTCAACCGGACTTCAGGATCAGGAATTCGTGGTCGTGTATGAAACCGACGACCTGGCTCACTTCTCTGAGTTGGTCACCGTACTCCGCAGTACTGAAGGAAGAAAATACACCTTGCGAGATACGCCCATCTATACGGCCATTTACCGAAGCCAGGACGAGATCCTTTCCAGTTTCAGTGACACCCATTAGGTCATCCATGCAATTGAGCCGATCCAGAGAGTTGATGGAACGAGCCAAACAATTGATGCCTGCGGGCGTGAACAGTCCGGTGCGGGCCTTTCAAGCCGTCGGAGGAGATCCGATCTGCATCGCCAAGGGAGAGGGCCCGATTCTAACCGACGTCGATGGGAATTCCTATATCGACTATGTGGGCTCCTGGGGCCCGCTCATCCTCGGCCATTGCCATCCTGATGTGGTCCGTCGGGTGGAGGAAGCGGTGGGCCAGGGAATGAGTTTCGGTGCTCCCCACGAAGGAGAGCTCCTTCTCGCTGAGGCCATTACCCAGGCCATGCCCTGGATTGAGATGCTCCGTTTCGTCAACTCTGGAACCGAAGCAGGGATGAGCGCCATTCGCTTGTCCCGTGCCGCCACGGGCCGCGATAAAATTGTCAAATTTGAGGGCAACTATCATGGCCACGTAGATTATTTGCTGGTCAAGGCGGGCTCAGGAGTTGCCACCTTTGGGCTGCCCGATAGCTCAGGTGTCCCCGAGAAAATGGCCCAGGACACGATGGTGGTGCCCTTTAACCACCTGGATGATCTTGAGGGGTTGTTCCAGAAACACGGCCAGGACATCGCCGCAGTGATCGTTGAACCGGTGGCCGGAAACATGGGGGTGGTTCCTCCTGCCGAGGGCTTTCTGGCGGGACTGCGTGAGGTGACTCAACGCCACGATTCTCTCCTGATCTTCGACGAAGTCATGACCGGTTTCCGGGTATCTTCAAGCGGGGCAGCCGGTTTGTACGATGTAAAACCCGATCTGGTCTGTCTTGGAAAAATCATCGGTGGTGGACTGCCGGTGGGAGCCTACGGAGGCCGTCGAGAGTTGATGGAACAGGTGGCGCCGCTGGGTCCTGTCTACCAGGCAGGAACGCTCTCAGGCAATCCGGTTGCCATGGCGGCAGGGCTGGCAACGATGGAGAAACTGACTCCGGATCTCTACTCCGAACTGGAGAAAAAGAGCGCGGTTCTGGAACAGGGCATCGTTGAGGCCGTGGATCGTTGTGGAATCGCCGGCCAGGTGAATCGGGTGGGCTCGATGCTGAGCCTCTTCTTTTGTGAACAGACTGTGAACGACTCACAAACTGCCTTCTCCACCGATCGTGCTTTATTCGCACGTCTCTTTCACGCCCTGCTCCGCCGAGGGGTCTATCTGCCGCCTTCAGCTCTGGAATCCTGGTTTGTCAGCGCCGTTCACAGCGAGTCTCATATCGAGAGCACACTCGAAGCTTTTACCCCTGCCCTGGAGGAAGCCCTTTCCCATCCGGGCTAGAAGAAAGGAGATTGGTGTCGATGGCTGTGACTCCAGATGAGTTTCGAAAGGTGATGGGCCAGTTTGCAACCGGTGTCACCATTGTCACCACCGCCAACAGCGAAGGTACCCCTTATGGACTGACCGTCAGCTCCTTTACTTCCGTCTCTATGGATCCACTGCTGGTTGTGATCTGCCTGGACAATCAATTGAGTGGACTGAGTGCCTTCAAGGAGAGTGGGAAGTTCGGGGTGAACATTCTGGCAGAGGATCAGAAGGATCTATCCGATCACTTTGCCCGAGCAGGAACGGATCGTTCCCAAGGTCCCTACGTGACCGGTAAAACCGGAGTTCCCCTGCTGGAAGGAGTCCTGGCCAGAATGGAATGCGAGATTTCCACCCTGTATCCGGGAGGGGATCACCTCCTGGTCTTGGGTGAAGTCAAACGGACGGAAATCCTCCAGCCTGAAAAAAAGCCTCTACTCTACTACCGGGGTGCCTACAGAAGTCTGTGAGCCAGGATTATTCATAGGCTGCCGTGGCGAAGCGGCGGAAGCGCCGGCGGGGCAAGCCCCCACAAAATTATTTCGACTTCTGACTTCTGACTTCTGAACTCTCTTGACTCTCCTCAAAGTGATGTCCGGTTACGTGCACGAAAACATCTTCCAGGGTCGGTTTCCCGACCGTGAGCGCTTCGATTTGGTCTGAGTAGCTTTCCATGAGTTTGGCCACCAGTTCATACCCTCGATGGCGTTCCAGCCGAACCGTCCCATCGACCACTGTGGCCTCGCAGGAAAATCGCTTCCTGATCAAATCACCGAGACTCTCGGGGTCAGGAGTACGTATCACGATCACATCCCCCCCCACTTTTTCTTTCAGAGCTTCCGGGCTGCCACTGGCCACCACCTCGCCTTTGCTCAGAATCACCAGGTGATCACACTGCTCGGTTTCCTCCATCAGGTGAGTGGTGAAGAGAATGGTGATTCCCTCTTCATCACGCAAAGTCCTCAAGTATCTCCAAAAATCGAGTCGAGCTCCTGGATCCAATCCCTGAGTCGGTTCATCCAACATCAGAATCTGAGGACGATGGAGAAGGCCCTTTGCCAGCGCCACACGTCGACGCAGACCTCCGGAAAGCGTCCGGACTCGATCCTTGCTCCGCTGCTCCAATCCGAACTGGACCATCAAGTGCGCCACACGCTCCTTCAACTCTGGGCCCCGGAGTCCATAAAGACGGCCCTGGTGGAGAAGGTTTTCCTGGCTGGTCAATTCCAGATCCAGGCTATTGGATTGAAAAACAACCCCAATCAGGCGGCGGACCTCATGGGGATTTCTCTTCACATCCACTCCCATCACTCTCGCCTCTCCCTGTTGAGGAACGAGAAGCGTGCAAAGGATGCGAAACAAGGTCGTCTTGCCTCCACCATTGGGTCCCAACAGTCCGAAGATCTGTTTTCTTTCAACGGAGAGAGCGACGTCTTTCAGTGCCTGGTGCTGCCCATAGCGGAAACTCACATTCGCTACCTGCACCACAGAATCAGTCTCTGACGAAGATACAGGCGGACTCTGATCAGCCATTCTTGTCAATGACCATGAGAAAGAGAAGGAGAGGAAGGTAGACCACCGAGGCCATCAGAACATGGCGTGCCGCGGTTGTCGTCCGAGAGAGGGCCGCCTCGACCCCAAACCACAGCAATACTGAACCTAAAACAAGAGCCCCCACAAGATATACGGTCCCCGTCAAACCCGACGTCACCGGGACAACACTCAAGCCAAACAAGATCACCGTGAAAATCAGGATGCGCCGGCCCGTTCTTCTGCCATCCGGATCAATCGAAGACAACATGGCGAAGCCAGCGCGCTTGTAATCCTCTTTGTATAGCCAGGAGATAGCCAAAAAATGAGGAAACTGCCAGACAAAGAGTATTGCGAAAAGCAGTAAGGCATGGGAATCAAGAGACCCTTTTGCTGCTGCCCAACCGATTAAAGGAGGGATGGCTCCTGGAATCGCACCGATGGTCGTGCAAATCGGGGTCTTCATTTTCAACGGGGTGTACACCAACAAGTACACCGCCAAAGTCACACATCCCAGAAAGGCGGCCAGAAGATTGGTCAAAAGGGCTAGATAGAAGCTGCCGACGACGATCAGGATGCTGCCAGCGATGAGGGCATCACTTTCGGTAAGTCGACCCGAGGGCAAGGGACGCGAACAGGTTCGCCGCATTCTGCCGTCTGCTTCACGCTCAAGAAATTCATTGAGGACAGCCGCACCTCCACTCAAGAGAGTGGTGCCGACCAGGGTGTGAAACAAGAGGAGGAGATCCAATCTGCCCGAAGAGGCCAAATAGAAGCCGACTGCCGAGGTCAAGATCACCGAACGTATGACTCGTGGCTTGGTGAGCTCAAAAAATGCTGGCAGCTTCCACAAGAAAGGACGGTCTACGGTAGCAGACTCCATTTTCATACGGTTTGTCCCGCCAAAGTGGGTTCAGGCACTGGTCCCCGGTCTCTCAGCGCCACGTTATTCATGAGTTTTAGCGTCACCACAAGACTGGTGACCAGGAGAAGCACACCGACGGTCAGATGGGAAGTGGTGATCCATACTCCTGATACGCTCGGCTGTACCTGGGTGGCCGGATCGATCCGAACCAGATACGCTCCCCATCCCAGCAACAGTTGGGCACAGAGCAAGCTGAGCTGTAGGTACACCAACCGAAGGATACTCCGATCATGGATACGTTTGATGAAGACTCGCGCCACAAAAAGAATCAAACCCGTTGCCGCAAAGGCTCCCACCAAATGTGCGACAAGAGCCGAAGTCACCAGAACCGCTGCCTTAGTGCCATTGACAGTGCCTGAATGGCGCACGGTAGCGCCCAGCACATGCTGGAAGTAAAGAGCCATCGTCGTCAAGATGGCCAACTTCAGGTCCCAGTCAGCACCCTTCAAAACCTTACGCCATCCGTCCCTAAAGGAGCGAGACAGATGAACCCAATCGGGTGAGGTGACCACAGCAAGCGTGACCACCATACAAAAAAAGAGAGGAGCGAGGGAGGCATGCAGAACGGAGATGGGGGTGGGAAGAAAGAAAAGAACCGTCACTCCTCCCAGAACTCCCTGAGTAATCACTGCCCCCAGGGCAACCAAACCCAGAGCCCGCACCCATGGATAGGAGGGGACCTTCCACAGCCAGATGTTGAGGACGATGGTTAACAGACCGACCGTCGTGGCCACCATACGATGCCCATGTTCGTAAAAGACCCCACCCACCATTTCGGGCATCCATTGTCCATGGGACAGGGGCCAGTCGGGCACGGACAGGCCTGCATCATTGCTGGTAACCAACGCGCCTGCAATCAACAACAGAAAGGTCGCTCCGGCGGTAGCCAGCGCAAAGTAGTGAAGACCCCTGTGATATCGGCTGTCCACTGATGATTCTACCATTTAGCCCACACTAGATTCCCCCCCTATGAGGGACCGCTTATTCTATCAACTAGGCCGCTCTTGTCCACCGGGAACTGGAAATCCGCAAGATCTTGCTAACGCCGTATGGGCGCACAACCGAGACTGTCTCAAAAGTCAACTGACCCAGGTTTCTTGTGTAGGGATAGTTTGAGGACAGTCCCCGAATTCTGGGAGAATTCTTGGGACAGTCCCTAAACTATCCTACGCAGAAAACTTGGATGAATCGGGATGGAAGAAAATGAGAAGGGCGCTCTGGACTACTTCAGAGAGGCTGGACAGTATTCACAACGCCCTTCTCCCCGTTACGTTCCAGGACTGATGGCGGGACATCCTGGAAGTATCTCGGGTACGATAGCAAATCCTTCCGACATTTTACCTTCGCTTCCATCGCGCCCGTCTCTTCTCCAGAAAGCTGGAAACTCCTTCTCTGAAATCCTCAGTGGTCCGAATCAAGGTATTCAACTGGAGGGCCGCGAGGAGGCCCTTCTCCAGGCTCAAGCCCGGCAGGTCGTTCATGAGCTCCTTGGTCAACCGCACCGCGGTGGGGCTATTTGGGGCAATCTCCCGGGCCAACTCTTGGGCCTTCTCCAGCAGGGACTCCTGAGCCACGACATGATTGACCAAGCCCATTTCCTGAGCCTCCTGAGCCGAAAAGACGCGGCCAGTCAACAACAACTCCCGGGCCTTTTTCTCCCCGCAAATCCGCACCAGGAAAACAGCAACCAGAGCAGGGACAAAGCCGACCCTGACTTCCGGATATCCGAAAACGGCATCTTCGGCTGCCAGGACGATATCGCAGACGCTTGCCAGTCCACAGCCGCCCGCCATAGCCGGTCCATTCACGGCAGCGATGACCGGCTTGGGAAACTCATAGATTCTGCGGAAGAAATTCATCAAGTTTTGAGAGTCCTGGCGGGCTTGCTCAACGGATTGAGCCGCTATTTCTCGGAGAACCTTGAGATCCGCCCCTCCGCAAAAAGCCGTCCCTTCCCCGGTAATAATAAGAGCAGCCACATCATCGCGCACCTGCACTTGATCCAAGGCGGTGTGGAAATGAGTCACTAGTTCCGGGGAAAGTGCATTGCGCACCTGGGGACGATTCAGGGTGATGCAAGCTGAGGGAGGATCGAAATCCAGCTTAACCTGATCCATATTTCTTTCTCTTGCGTTAGACCTGGAGCACACCCGTTTTAAATTCCGGGATCTCTGGGTTGAGGGCTGCAACTTCCAAGCTCAGCTGTATAGCCTCCCGAGTCTGGTGAGGCTGGATGATCCTGTCCACCCACAGCCGGGCGGCCCCATAACGGGGGTCGAGTTGATGATCATAGGTTGCCTGGATACTCTCGAGCAGTTGCTGTCGAGCTTCCTCAGTGATCTCTTGGCCTTTCTTCTCCATCTGACGCACCTTTAATTCGAGCAGGGTCTTGGCCGCCTGCTGACCGCCCATCACGGCATAGCGGCAGGTCGGCCAGGCAAAGATAAAGCGAGGGTCATAGGCCTTACCGCAAAGGGCGTAGTTGCCAGCCCCATAACTCCCCCCAATAATCACTGTGATTTTGGGTACCACGCTGTTGGCCACCACATTGACGAGCTTGGCCCCCGACTTGATGATCCCGGATATTTCGGCTTCCCTGCCCACCATGAAGCCGCTCACATCCTGAAAGAAGAGCAGTGGGATACGACTTTGGTTGCAATCCATCACAAAACGCGCTGCCTTATCGGCACTTTCCCGGTAGATCACTCCTCCCACCTCAAACGGCCCATCCGGCCTCTTGATGTGTTGTTTACGATTGGCAACCACTCCCACAGACCAACCGGCCAGGCGAGCATACCCGCAGATCAGAGTCTTCCCGTACTCCGCCTTGTATTCCATGAACTCACTGTTGTCGAAAATGCACTGAAATATTTTGAGCAAGTCGTATTCCTGGCTGGGATCCAGGGGCATGAGATTATAAATCTCTTCTGGAGAATGGTCAGGAGGCTTGGCCTCTACTCGCTGAAAAGGAGCCTGGGGAGGTTCTGCCAGCATTCCCACCAGACGGCCAACGCGATTGAGACAACTCTTATCCGTTTTCTCCCGAAAATCGATGGTCCCGCTCAGCGCAGAATGGAGTTCCGCCCCTCCCAAATCCTCACTGTTCAGGTCCTGACCAATGGCTGCCTTCACCAGCGAGGGTCCGGCAATGTACAGACCACTTCCTTCGGTCATTACGATCTTGTCGCACATGACGGGCAAATAAGCTCCACCCGCCACGCAGGGTCCCATGATGGCCGCGATCTGGGGAGTTCCCTGGGCCGAGATACGGGCATTGTGACGAAAGATGCGGCCAAAGTCGTTCTCATCCGGAAAAACTTCATCCTGCAGAGGCAGGAACACGCCGGCAGAATCAACCAGATAGATCAGTGGAAGATGATTGTCCAGAGAAATACGCTGAGCCCGCAGGACTTTCTTGACGGTGGTGGGAAAGAAGGCACCGGCTTTGACGGTGGCATCGTTTGCGATGATCATGAAGTGGCGGTTTTGGACTTGGCCAATGCCGGTGATGACACCGGCGGCAGCAGCTCCGCCCCACTCTTGATACATCTCAAAGGCCGCAAACACCCCCAGCTCAAAGAAGGTACTCCCGGGATCGATGAGC
>JAZFTY010000511.1:0-2336 GCA_036446935.1 Acidobacteriota bacterium
GTGCGAACAGTGCGGAGCCGATCTCAACGAGGGTCCTTGCACCTGCCAACCGCGGAGTGTCGACCCCCGAGTGGAGCGGTTAGTAGAGGTGAAGAGGAGAATGGGCGAGTAGCAATGAGAAGAGGAAGACCAAGTGTCTACTTCCATAAATGAGATGACGTTTGCTGATAGGGCTTGGGAGGCGAGATCAAGGATCAAGGAGGAGGCGATGCAGGGACATCGTCGAGGTCGAGGGGCGCACAGACCGCCCGCTACCCCCATCAGGCCGAAGGGTGGCGGCGGGACGGAATCGTTTCCTTTGTCGTTCCTCCTCCGCGATGCACACGACATCGCGTCGTCGTCGCTTCGCGAACTCGACGCCATCGTGCTTGCCACAGACATCATTGTATGTATTGAAGGAGACACTTAGATGGCCAATCCCAAGAGAAGGCATTCGAAATCCCGTAGGGGAAAACGACGAGCCCATGACTTTTTGACCACCCCGAATCTCTCAACGTGCAGTCACTGTGGGTCTCCAGTGCTGCCCCACAGAGTCTGTCCCAATTGTGGTTATTACAAGGATAGACAGGTGATTGAGGTCGAGGAAGTATGATTTCTCGCTTTAGTGCCCTCGTGATGTCGTGATCGCCTTCGTTTTCCCAGGCCAGGGTTCTCAGTACAGTGGAATGGGCCGGGACGTGGCCTCGGAGTTTGCGGAAGCTGGGGAGGTGTTTGCCCAGGCGGACGGGGCCTTGGGCTTTTCTCTCAGCCGTCTTTGCTTTGAAGGGTCCGAGGACGAGCTTCAACTGACTGAAACCACTCAACCTGCGGTGCTGGCGACCTCCGTCGCTCTCTTTAGAATCCTTGAAAGGCAGCAAAAATTGCCTGATTTTGTGGCGGGACACAGTCTTGGAGAGTATTCTGCGCTGGTGGCTGCCGGCGGACTCGACTTTGAGGATGCTATCCGCCTGGTTCACCAGAGAGGTCGCTTCATGCAAGAAGCGGTGCCTGTTGGGGAGGGGGCTATGGCAGCAGTTCTGGGTTTGAAAAGGGAGGTGGTAGAGAGTGTCTGCGAGGAGGCGGCCCAGGGTGAGGTGGTTTCTGCAGCCAACATCAATTCTGCCGATCAGATTGTGATTTCCGGACACCGCCCAGCCGTGGAGCGAGCCGGTGATCTGGCCCGCCAAGCGGGAGCCCGAAAAGTGATCTCTCTGGCCGTGAGTGCTCCCTTTCACTGCGCATTGATGAAGCCTGCTCAGGAACGTCTTGCCGAGGTCATCCAGGATATTGCCTTCCATGATCTCAAAATTCCCCTGGTAAATAACGTCGAAGCCCGAAAAGTGACCCGGGGGGAGGAAGCACGTAGGGGGTTGGTGAAACAGGTTACCGCTGCCGTGCTCTGGTGCGACTGTGTCCAACAGATGGTCCGAGCCGGTGTGTCGACTTTTGTCGAGGTGGGACCGGGGAAGGCCCTCAAGGGTCTCATCCGGAAAATCGCCCCTTCCGTTCAAACTCACAGTATTGAAAATCGAGAACAACTGGAAGCTTATGCACGACTTTTCTAACCAGGTTGTGCTGGTGACGGGGGCATCACGGGGAATCGGGCGAAAGGTGGCCGAGGAGTTCGCCTCTCGCGGAGCCTATGTCGTGATGACCAGTCGCTCCCAAGACTCTATTGAAGCCGCTGCCCGGGAGATCCGTGCTACGGGTGGAGAAGCGCTGGCGGCGGCGATGGATGTGGGGCAGCCGGATCAAGTCCAAAGTGCCCTCTCCGGCATCAGGGAGCAGGTTGAAAAGGTGGATATTCTGGTCAACAATGCCGGTGTGGCCCGGGATAATCTCATTCTTCGAATGAAGGAAGAGGAGTGGGGTCAGGTACTGAGAACCAACCTGGACGGTGTCTTCTATGTCACTCGCCAGGTGGTTGCAGGAATGGTTCGCCAGCGCTACGGCCGGGTGATCAACATCACTTCAGTGGTGGCTCAGACGGGCAACCCTGGGCAGGTGAACTATGCCAGCAGCAAAGCGGGAATCATTGGATTTACCAAAGCCCTGGCGCGGGAAGTGGCCTCCCGCAACATTACCGTCAACGCGGTTGCTCCGGGGTTTATTGAGACCGATATGACGGCCAAGATGGGACCTAAGATGAAGGAGGAACTGCAGAAAAGCATCCCTCTGAAGAGGCTTGGAGGTGTTGAGGATGTCGCTCATGGTGTCCTTTTCCTGGCCTCAAAAGAGGCTGGATATGTCACTGGGCATGTGCTAAATATAAACGGCGGAATGTATATGTAACCGTCGCGAAAGCGAATGGAGGAGAAATGGCATCAGTAGAAGTAAGCGTGAAAGCGATCATTGTG
>JAZFTY010000512.1:0-4283 GCA_036446935.1 Acidobacteriota bacterium
GCTCATTGTACCCAGTTTCTGAAACACACGGTGGATGTGGGTCCCCGATTCAACATGGACCGTGATCACATCCGCTCCGCCAGCCACATACTCATCCACCTTCTCCAGCGGGTCCTGGATCATCAAATGAACATCTTTCAGTAAAGGGGTCTTCAGGGCCTTCACGAAGGGGGGACCCACCGTCATCATGGGCGTGAAACACCCGTCCATGACATCAACATGGGCCAGCTTCACATCGGTTTTTTCCAGCAGGGAGACTGCCGAACCCAACTTCATCAAGTCGGCGGCAAGCACACCGACACTGAGGGTGGGAGAGAGCTGGAGAAGAAGCTCAAAGTTGGTGGCTGACATTAAGGCGCAACTTCCACCTGTTCCTTGTCGTTCTTCAAGCTTTGGTACAACTCGTAGGCCTGCTGAGGTTGCATCCCCTGGTGGACGACGGCTCCTACCGCCTGGATCATGGCTACCGGCGAATCGGACTGGAAGATGTTTCTTCCCATATCCACCCCTGCTGCTCCCTGATCCACGGCATTGTAAGCCATGGTCAAAGCATCCAGCTCAGGCAACTTCTTGCCACCGGCCATGACGATGGGGACGGGACAGGAGGAGGTCACGGTTTCAAAGCCTTCGGGTACGTAGTAAGTCTTGACGAAATGGGCACCCAATTCCGCACACATTCTACAAGCCAGGCGCAGATACTTGGCGTCTCGATTCATATCCTTACCCACAGCGGTCACGGCCAGGACGGGGAGACCATGGCGGTTCCCCAGATCCACCAGGGTGGTCATGTTATGAACGGACTGCGTCTCATACTCTCCACCGATAAAGACCTGAACGGCTACAGCAGCCACGTTCAATCGAAGGGCGTCCTCCACATCCACGGCAATGTGTTCGTTGGAAATCTCTTTCAAGATACTGGGGCCACCGCTGGCGCGAAGCACCACGCCTCCACCGAAACTGGAAGGAACGGTGGTTCGAAGCATGCCCCGAGTGAGCATGAGAGCATTGCAGGAGCCTAAAATGGGAAGGATCTTGATATCCACCCGCTCCAAACCGGTGGTGGGTCCCATGAAATAACCATGGTCAATGGCCAACATCACGGTGCGCCCTGATTCGGGATTGAAGATGCGTGAGAATCTATTCTGCATTCCCCAGTCCAGCGAGTTGGAGCCCCGTAAAAAGAAAGGCTTGCTCTCCATGGGAATATCCGGGTAAAAATCCTTCGCTTCTTTCACTTTTTCCAAGTCAGCCATGGTTGTCTCCTTATCTAAGAAACACGATCGGTGCTTGCTTACTCAGAGACGGTAGCAACTACCGAGGCGGATTTCAAGATGGATTGCCACGACACTCCCTAGTGGTACAATAGCGCTTCGGGGAAATCGCAGATCCCAGTCAGGGTCCGGGATCGAGGCAATCTGCGAAAAATCCGAAACAATCTGCGTGATCGGCGGGATGAAGGCCAAAGTTATTGTTCGCTTAAAAGACGGAGTTCTGGACCCCCAGGGCCAGACCATTCAGCGGTCCCTCAACAAGATGGGCCATGACGTTACGGAACTGCGTCAGGGAAAGTACTTTGAGATCGAGATCAACGGCATGAAGGACGAGAGTGCCGTTCGCCAACGGGTGGAAAAAATCGCTGCAGACGTCCTCTGCAATCCGATTATCGAAACCTTCGAGATAGAGGATATTGCGTGAAGTTCGGAGTCGTGATTTTCCCCGGCTCAAACTGCGATCACGATACCCACCACGTGCTCAAGTCGGTGTTGGGACAGGAGACGGTCTTTTTCTGGCACCAGGATACCGATTTGCAGGACGTGGACACGGTCATCCTTCCAGGGGGCTTTGCTTACGGAGATTACCTGCGCTGCGGGGCCATCGCCAAGTTCTCCCCCATCCTGGAGAGCGTGCGCCAGCACGCCCAGGAAGGGAAACTGGTGGTGGGGATTTGCAACGGCTTTCAAATCCTGCAAGAGGCGGGACTCCTTCCCGGGGTGATGCTGCGAAATGCCGGTCTGAAGTTCGTCTGCCGGCACGTGTGGCTGCGCACGGAAAACAATCAAACCCCTTTCACCAACGCTTGCCAGGAAGGACAGGTCTTGAAAATCCCGATTGCCCACAACGAAGGGAATTTCTTTATCTCGAAACAGGAACTGGCCGAGCTTCAGGAGAACCAGCAGATTATATTCCGTTACTCGGATGCCCAAGGGGACGTCATTCCCGAAGCCAATCCCAACGGCTCCATGGACAGCATCGCCGGTGTCGTGAACCGTCAGGGCAACGTGATGGGCATGATGCCCCATCCCGAACGGGCTTCGGAAGCTCTGTTGAGTTCCGAAGACGGCCGTTTCATCTTCAAGTCCATGATCGACACGGTCACGAGGATAAACCACTAAAGTGGAAATTACTCTCGATCTCATCGAAAGCCACGGCCTGACCACCGAAGAATACGAGCAGATCCGAAAGCGCCTGGGACGTGAGCCCAATCTCACCGAGCTGGGCATCTTCTCGGTGATGTGGTCGGAGCACTGCAGCTACAAAAGCTCTCGATTACACCTGAAAAAGCTTCCCACCCAGGGACCGCAGGTACTCCAGGGACCGGGTGAGAACGCCGGTGTCATCGATATCGGAGACGGGTTAGCGGCCGTCTTCAAGATGGAATCCCACAATCACCCCTCCTTCATCGAGCCTTATGAGGGAGCGGCAACGGGCGTGGGGGGAATCATTCGCGACATTTTCACCATGGGAGCGAGACCCATTGCCCTCCTGAATTCCCTGCGCTTTGGACCTTTAGAGGACACCGCCAACCAATTGATCATGGAAGGGGTGGTGGCGGGAATCGCCGGATACGGCAACTGTATCGGCATTCCCACCGTGGGCGGGGAGATCCAGTTTCAAGAAGCCTACAGTCACAATCCCCTGGTCAATGTCTTTTGCCTGGGCATCGCCGCCGCCGATGAGATCTTTTTAGCCCAGGCCTCCGGAGTGGGCAATGCCGTCATCTATGTGGGAGCCAAGACGGGACGCGACGGAATTCACGGCGTCACCATGGCTTCAGAGGAATTCAACGAAGACGCTGAGTCCAAGCGGCCCAACGTCCAGGTGGGCGATCCCTTCATGGAAAAACTTCTTTTGGAAGCCTGTCTGGAAGCCATGAAAACCGGAGCCGTGGTGGGAATTCAGGATATGGGGGGAGCCGGTCTGACCTGTTCCACCTGCGAGATGGGTAGCCGTGGAGAGGTGGGGATTGAGATTGAGTTGGCTCGGGTTCCCCAGCGCGAAGAAAAGATGACTCCCTACGAGATCATGCTTTCGGAATCCCAGGAGAGGATGTTGCTGGTTGCCGAAAAGGGACGTCAGGAAGAGGTCCTGGAAATCTTTCGCAAATGGGATCTGGATGCCGTGGTCATCGGAGAGGTGAGTGAGGGCCACGACCTGACCGTTTACGATCAGGGCAGCAAGATTGCCCAGATACCCAACAAGGCTCTCAGTGACGAGGCTCCCTTCTACGACCGTCCCTCTCGAAGACCGGCCTATCTGGACGAGCTTCCTCGCTGGCAGGATCTGAATTTTCCGGAGCCTTCCGATTACAACACACTGCTTCAGGAAATCGTGAGCTCCCCTCACCTGTGCAGCCGCCGCTGGGTCTTTCAGCAGTATGACCACATGGTTCAAACCAATACCGCCATTCTGCCGGGAAGCGATGCGGCAGTGCTTCGTTTGAAGGGAACGTCAAGTGGACTGGCCGTGAGCCTGGATGGAAACAGCCGATTCACCTATCTGGATCCCCGAATGGGTGCCATGCTGGCAGTGGCCGAAAGCTGCCGCAATGTCGTCTGCTGCGGAGCCCGCCCCCTGGGGGCCACCAACTGTTTGAACTTCGGCAGCCCTGAAAATCCGGAGGTGATGTGGCAATTCATCGAGAGCGTGGAAGGTATAGGCCAGGCCTGTGAAGTCTTTGCTACCCCTATTACTGGCGGCAATGTCAGTTTTTACAATGAAACCAACGGGGCACCCATCCTCCCCACCCCCATACTGGGAATCGTGGGGAAGCTGGAGGACCTGAAGCAGATTCGGGAGTCTTCCTTTCAAAATGCGGGAGATCTCGTCTATCTGTTGGGAGAAACGCGAGCGGAACTGGGTGGCAGTGCCTATCTGGAGCACCTGGGACTGCCCCTTAGCGGACCCTGCCCGGCTCTCGACCTGAATCAGGAAAAAGCCCTTCAGGACAAGCTTCTGGAACTGATCGCGCTGGAATATATTGAGTCCGCTCATGACATCTCCGA
>JAZFTY010000513.1:0-4294 GCA_036446935.1 Acidobacteriota bacterium
AGCTGGAGTTTGGCCGCCTCCGACATCATCTCCATGGTCCAGGGTGGATCCCACACCACTTCGACAGATGCTTTAGTGACCCCGGGAACCTGACCAATTTTGGTCTCCACTTCCGGAGGGAGCGATTCGGCAACCGGACACATGGGAGAGGTCAGGGTCATCTTCACCTCGGCGACGCCGGAGGATTTCACATCGATGTCATACACCAGCCCCAACTCGTAAATATCCACCGGGATTTCAGGGTCATAAATCGTTCTCAGAACCCCGATAATCTTCTCTTTGATCCCTTCGCCGCTGGCTGCCGGACTTGTCTCGGTTGGTTGGCTCTCGCTGACTTCCTCTTCCATAGGGCTTCTCCTTCAAAGATGTGCGCTCATTCTGTGGTGGCGGGCTCCTGTGTTTGTTTCAACGCCGCCTGCAGTGTATGCCAGACAAGGGTGGCGCACTTCACCCGAACAGGAAACTCACTGACCCCGTGAAACACCGCCAGCTTTCCCATCTGTGAGGCTTCGCCACCCTTACCCGTTACCAGATCACGAAAGCCCCGGAACAGGGTCTCAACCTCGGTCAGGTTCTTCCCTTTCAGCGTCTCGGTCATCAGCGAGGCGGCAGCCGTTGAGATGGCGCAGCCAATTCCCTCAAAGCTGATGTCCTGGACGACCTCATCCTCCAGTTTCAGATAGACCGTGACCTTGTCCCCACAGAGGGGATTGTAGCCCTCTGCCTTTCGGTTTGCTTCCGGGAGGGCTTTGAAATTTCGAGGATTCTTACAGTGGTCAAGAATAACCTCCTCATACAGATCGTTCAGGTGGGACAATTCATCACTCACTTAAAGACCTCGATCACCCGTTGGATACCCTGGACCAGAACATCAATTTCCCCACGGGTATTGTAAAAAGCAAACGAGGCTCGTGCCGTCGCAGGGATCTGAAAACGATCCATGACCGGCTGTGCACAGTGGTGCCCGGTACGAACCGCAATCCCCTCTTGATCCAGTATGGTGCCCACATCATGAGCATGAACCCCCTCAATCACAAAAGAGAGAATGCTGGCCTTTTCCTTGGCCGTTCCAATGATCCTCAAGCCAGAGATGGAAGAAAGCTGTTGGGTGGCATACAGGAGAAGGTCCTTTTCCTGAGCGGCGATGTTCTTCCATCCAATTTCGCTCACGTAATCCACGGCAGTACCCATGCCTATACCCCCCACGATGTTGGGGGTCCCGGCTTCAAATTTATTGGGTAGCACGTTATAGGTCGTCTTCTCGAAGGTCACCGATCGAATCATCTCCCCACCCCCCTGGTAAGGTGGCATGGAGTCGAGTAAATCCGCCTTCCCGTACAGAATTCCCACTCCGGTAGGCCCATAAAGCTTGTGACCGGTGACCGCATAGAAATCACAATCAAGAGCCTGAACATCCACTTCAAAATGAGGAGCTGCTTGAGCCCCGTCGACAAGTACGGGAATGTCCTTCTGGTGGGCTCTCTCGATGATCTCCTGAATCGGGTTAATGGTTCCCAGGGCGTTGGAAATATGAACCGCCGCCACCAGGCGAGTCCGCGGATTGAGAAGATTTTCGTACTCATCCAGCAGCAGTTCCCCCTCGTCATTCATGGGGATAACCCGCAGAGTGGCACCCTTTTCCTCACAGAGCATCTGCCAGGGCACAATGTTGGAATGGTGTTCCATGGCCGAGACGATCACTTCATCTCCAGCCTGCACATGCCTCCGGCCGTAGGTTTGGGCCACTAGATTAATGGCTTCGGTAGCGCTGCGCACAAAAATGATTTCTCGTGATTCCGCTGCATGGATGAAGCGCTGCACCTTGACCCGTGCTTGCTCGTAGGCCTCAGTGGCTCTTTGGCTCAAACCATGGACACCGCGATGAATGTTAGCGTTATCCGTCATATAGTAGTGCCGGATCGTGTCAATAACGACCTGAGGCTTCTGAGCGGTGGCCGCGTTGTCCAGGTACACCAGCGGTTTGCCGTAAAGTTTCTGTTTCAAGATCGGGAAATCTTCCCTGATCTTCTCTACATCGAATTCGAGGTCGGCTCTTGGAGAGGAATCCGGCGGGGCAATCTGCTGGTCTGTTTTCACTTCTTCTTGCTCTCTTTCCCTCTTAAACCCGGTCTATGCAAGCGTCGGGTTAGACGGCCTCCCTGACGAGATGACCCTCCGGGAGCCACGAGAACAGATAATTGTCAAGCTCGGTCCGCACCAGGTCCACTTTGATTCGATTCACCACCTGGCTGGCAAAAGCATAAATGAGAAGGCTGCGGGCCGCGGTCTCGTCGATTCCCCGCGAGCGCAAGTAAAAGAGCGCATCGGGATCCAGTTGGCCGATGGTGGCTCCATGGGTACACTTGACGTCGTTGGCATAGATCTCCAACTGAGGCTTTGTACTGATCTGTGCCTCGTCCGAAAGCAAGAGGTTGTTGTTGGTTTGCTTGGAGTCTGTCTTCTGAGCACCCGGGAGCACCACGATTCGGCCGTGAAAGACTCCGCTTGCCTTCTCCCCCAAAATTCCTTTATACATCTCCCGGCTGCTGCAGTGGGGTTTGGCATGTTCGAGTCGAGTGTGGTTGTCGACGTGTTGACTGCCGGAAATCAAATAGAGACCGTCTAGATCACACTTCGCCCCTTCCCCGTCCAGCACAACATTGACTTCATTTCTGGTGAGCTTTCCGCCCAGCGTACCGTTGAAGGTCCTGACCGTGCTATCGCGGGCCTGGTGCACTTGCAGGGTTCCCACGTGGAAGGCCCCCTTGCTCTCCTGGTGAAGTTTGTAGTGATCGACAACGGCGTTTTCAGCAGCCACGATCTCGGTTACCGAGTTCGTGAAATAGACTCCCTCCTGGAGTCCGACATAACTTTCCAGAACGGACACCTGGCTGTTTCCATCGGCCAGGATTAGAGTCCGTGGATGGATCGCCATGGCTTCTTTCGCTCCTGTTGTGAGGTACAGCAGGTGGATCGGTTCCTGGATCACCTCTCCCTTGGGAACATGGACCAGGGCTCCATCCTGAAACAAAGCCGTGTTGAGGGCCACGAAGGGATGATCCTGGTAACGGGCATACCGGGCCAGGTAAGGCTCCACCCCATCAGGGTGTTGCTCCAGAACCTTAGCAAGACTTTTGACCTGAACGGTCTCGGGTAGCCCTTTGAGCGAAGACAGCTCTGCTGAGTAATGACCGTTGAGAAAGACCAGCCGTGGACATTGTAGATTGCCGAAGGTCAGCCCGGTCAGGCTCTCGATGGTCAGCCCATTGTTTTCATAGGCAGCAGGTTTAAAAGCCGTCCTCCGGATCGGTGCCACTTCTGTATATTTCCACTCTTCTTGAGCAGAGGTGGGAAATCCCAGTTCGGAAAAGCGGGAAATTGCGGCTTGGCGAATCTGCTGAAGCCAAGGGGGCTGCTTACCCTCTAATTCCTTTTGCAGCTGTGCAAAGCTGGAGAGGTAGGGGTCCGTATCTTTATTAACTTGAGTCGCTTCAATCATACTCTTCCTTCTCGCTCAGGAATTCACTGGTGTAGCCGTCTTGTCCTCTAACCAGGAGTAGCCCTTTTCTTCGAGTTCCAGGGCTAATTCCTTCCCCCCAGACTTAACGATTCGGCCTTCATAAAGAACATGGACTGCATCCGGAACGATGTAGTTCAACATCCGCTGGTAATGGGTCACCACGATAAATGACCGCTCCGGGCTGCGCAGAGAATTCACACCTTCTGCAGCAATCTTCAGTGCATCAATATCCAGACCTGAGTCGGTTTCATCCAAAATGGCCAGCTTGGGTTCCAACACGACCATTTGGAAAATCTCATTACGCTTCTTCTCGCCCCCAGAAAAACCCTCGTTCACGGGCCGGCTGATGAGGGTCTCATCCATTCCAAGAAGCTTCATCTTATCTTTGATCAGGGCCAGAAAATCCATGGCATCGACCTCTTCCTCGCCCCGCTCCTTGCGCAGAGCGTTCAAGGCCGCTTTCAAGAAATAGGTGTTGCTCACGCCTGGAATCTCCACGGGATATTGAAAAGCCAGGAAGATTCCCTGACGGGCACGCTCTTCAGGAGCCATCTCCAGGAGATCTTTACCTTCATAGCTCACCTCGCCAGCCGTGACTTCAAAAGTCTCTCGGCCCGCTAAAACCTGAGCCAAGGTGCTCTTGCCCGACCCATTGGGTCCCATAATCGAGTGAACCTCGCCGGCCTTGACCTTCAGGTTGATTCCTCGCAGGATCTCTTTTCCATCCACCTTCACATGTAAATTCTTGATTTCCAGCATTTCTTTTGACTATCT
>JAZFTY010000514.1:0-4433 GCA_036446935.1 Acidobacteriota bacterium
CCCTGGGGAGCCGTGGTCAAGACAAAGAAAACCATGATGGTCCCGTGCATGGTTAAGAAGGCAAGATAAAACTCCGGCGTCATCACGCCGCCCGGAGCTCCCATCGGGAAAAAAGTTTCCAGCAAAGGGATTTCCGTGCCCGGCCAGACCAGGTTGAAACGAATGAAAATCGACAGGATCATCCCCAGCACAACCGAGAATAGAGCTAAGAAAAAATATTGAATGCCGATCACCTTGTGATCTGTGCTAAAAATCCACTTTCGCCAGAAGCCTGTGGGGGCTTCATGGACGGCATGGTTGGTCTGGACGGCATCTGCCATGTTCACATTCTCCTTCTCAAAATTCAGACTGGTCTTCCAGCCACTCGGCGTAACCTTGGTCCGACAGCACGTCAAGGAAGCTCCTCATGCGATGATGACCCAAACCACACAGCTCAGAGCAGGCGATTTCATACTTTCCCTCCTTGGTGGCCGTGAATCGAAGGGGAATCATCATTCCCGGTACCGTGTCCTGCTTGAGCCGCAGCTCTCGCACTGAAAAGTTGTGGGTGACGTCCTTGGAGCGCAGGATCAAGTCAATGGGACGGTTCACGGGAATCGCCATGGTGGGGACGACCAGGTCGTCTTCCCCGGCTGGATCTTGCGGGTCTAACCCCAGGGGGTTGCCTGCCGCATCGTCAATCAGCTCCGGCCGGATTCTCCCAAACTGCCCGTCGGGCCCGGGATAACGGATGTTCCAGGCAAATTGCTGTGCGGTGACTTCAATCTGAATGGCACCCTCGGGGGCAGCATGAACGTACACATCGAGCCAGACCCCATATCCCACAGAAACCAGTAGAAAAAACACCACCGTGGTGGCCGCAGTCCAGGCCACCTCCATCTTGTTGCTTCCGTGGAAGTAGTAAGCGGTCTGGCCCGGCCGTTCCCGATATCGCAACACCAGATATCCCAGAGCCACCTGGGCCAGAACAAAGACCACTCCGGTCACCATCAGGGTGTTGAAAAACTGTGTGTCTACAATCGCCGCGTGAGCCGAAGCGGCTTCGGGAAACCACTCTCCGCTCGCCAGCTCAAGCATCTCAGGGACCAGGTCGGTAAACAGAAGCACAGTGATCAGGGTAAAAATCCAAATGGTGATTGCCAGTAACATGAGTTTGTTCTCTCCCCCTTTTTTTTGAGAGCCCCTCAAAAAACCGATCGCTATTGTACCAACAAAAATTCAATTTTCAACGGGTAGGACGGTTTTAATAGGGATTGTTTCAGGAACCCATTGCTTGACCGCAATTTCGGCATTGGATCCGCCTTTTGGCGTTGAGTGTTCCACACCCCGGACAGCGGTTGTACATGGCGCGGGCAAACCCCTGAGTGATCAAGGCACTGAAGATGAGAATGGCGGCTACCAGTAAAAATCCAAGAATCGTCTCTCCCATGAATTCTAAGACTCCTAGCCGAGAAATTTCGGGGACTGTCCCCGAATCCGGGGAGAATTCTTGGGACAGTCCCCGAAATTTCTCGGCATAATCCGGGCTAGTATATAATCATTTACATGAGGCTGGCCCCTTTCGCCATGCGAGATGAGATGACGGAAGGGAGGCGCTATCCTGAGGAACCCCATCCCTATCGATCCGAGTATCAGCGAGATCGTGACCGCATTGTCCACACCAAGGCCTTTCGCAGGCTGGAGAACAAGACCCAGGTTTTTGACCCCGACTACTCGGACCATTTCCGCAATCGATTAACCCATACCATCGAGGTTAGCCAGATCACCCGGACCATCAGTGAAGCACTGGGGTTGAACACCGACCTCTGCGAAGTTCTGGCTCTGAGTCACGACATCGGGCATCCACCCTTTAGCCACGAGGGGGAGAGGGTGTTGGATCGATTGATGAGGAACCACGGGTCCGGCTTTGATCACAATCTCCATTCCCTGCGGATTGTTGAGGATTTCGAAGAAAGATACATCTCCTTTCGCGGTCTCAACCTGACCTTTGAAGTTCGCGAAGGGATCGTAAAGCATAGTCGGGACTGTACGGAAGAGGAGGAATCCCACGTCGATATCAGCGAGTATCGTCTGGGAGAGCGTCCCCCACTGGAGGCTCAGGTGATCGATCTTGCCGATGAGATCGCCTACAACACCGCCGATCTGGATGATGGCTACGATTCAGGGTTGTTGACGGTGGAGCAGATGGTTGAGCAAATGGAACTCTTCCACTCGCTCTATAGACAGGTTGAGGCGAAGTACCCGGAGGCTGTTGAGAAACTGAAGGTTAGTGAGACGGTGAGACGGGTGATCGATGTTTTGGTGACGAGTCTGGTATCCCAGACCCGTCGAGTTCTCGAGACCCATGGAATCCATTCTGTGGAAGAGGTGCGCCAGTTCCCGAGCCGGCTTCTCGGTTTGGAGGATCACATCGCCTGTCAGAATCGTGAGGTGAAGGATTTTCTCCATCGAAACCTTTATAATCATGAGGTGATGAAACAGTCTCGGGAGAAAGCCCAACGTCTCCTTGAAGGATTGTTCCTATACTATTTGGAGAATCCCCAGAAGCTTCCCGAAAGTCACTCCTCTCGAATCGACAGTTTGGGCCCTGAGCGCGTGGTCTGTGACTATCTCGCGGGAATGACGGACAAGTATGCTCAGGCGAAATACGACCTTATTGAGTAAGAGAAAGTAAAGCTACCGTCTCGTGTTGACAATCCGAATTGATGTGCGGTACATTTATCGTTCTTTCTTGAGAGAACAACCCCTTCATAAGGCCCTATAGGCACAATGTTTGTGGATATTAACGAACTCAGGGAGCGGAGTGAGCCCCTTCTCATCGTCAAGGACTTTAGTGAGGAAGAGCTCAACATCGATAACTCCATCAGTGCCTTACAACATCCTGCTCATTCGGAGGTGAAGGTTTCGTTATGGGGAGAGCGTGTTTGTGTGGAGGGAGAACTGGGAGCTGATCTGGTCCTGACCTGCTCGCGCTGCTTGAAGCCCTTTGTCCGAAAGATTCAGAAGGGTTTTGAGTTGGAATATTGGCCTGACCCTGAGGTGGAGACTGAAAGCGAGGACCTAGGCCTGACTTACACAGACTTGGAGGTGGGCTTTTATCGAAATGATCGATTGGATGTCCGAGCCGTCATCTCCGAACAGATCGTCTTGGAAATCCCCATGAAACCCGTCTGCCAGAGGGCCTGTAAAGGTCTGTGCGAACAGTGCGGTGCCAATCTCAACGAGGATCCTTGCAATTGCCAACCGCGGAGTCTCGACCCTCGATTGGAGCCTTTATTAGAGCTGAAGAGGAGAATGGGCGAGTAGCGACAAGATAAGAAGAGGACACTAAAGATGGCCAATCCCAAGAGAAGACATTCGAAATCCCGTAGGGGGAAACGACGAGCCCATAACTTTTTGACTACCCCGAATCTCTCAGTTTGCACTCACTGTGGGTCTCCGGTGCTGCCCCACAGAGTCTGTCCCAATTGCGGCTATTACAAGGATAGGCAGGTGATTGAGGTCGACGAGGTATGATTTTGTCCGTTCGTGCCTTCGTGATGTCGTGATCGCCTTCGTTTTCCCAGGCCAGGGTTCTCAGTACAGTGGAATGGGGCGGGACGTGGCCGCGGAGTTTGCGGAAGCTGGAGAGGTGTTTGCTCAGGCGGACGGGGCCCTGGGCTTTTCTCTCAGCCGGCTTTGCTTTGAAGGGTCCGAGGACGAGCTTCAACTGACTGAGACCACTCAACCGGCGGTGCTGACGACTTCCGTCGCTCTCTTTAGAATCCTTGAAAGGCAGCAGAAATTGCCAGATTTTGTGGCGGGACACAGTCTTGGAGAGTATTCTGCGCTAGTGGCTGCCGGCGGACTCGATTTTGAGGATGCTGTCCGCCTGGTTCACCAGAGAGGTCGCTTCATGCAAGAAGCGGTGCCTGTTGGGGAAGGAGCTATGGCAGCAGTTCTGGGTTTGAAAAGAGAGGTGGTAGAGAGTGTTTGCCAGGAGGCGGCCCAGGGTGAGGTGGTTTCTGCAGCCAACATCAATTCTGCCGATCAGATTGTGATTTCCGGCCACCGCCGAGCCGTGGAGCGAGCCGGTGATCTGGCCCGCCAGAGGGGAGCCCGAAAAGTACTCTCTCTGGCCGTGAGTGCTCCCTTTCACTGCGCATTGATGAGGCCCGCTCAGGAACGCCTTGCCCAGGTCATCCAGGATATTGCCTTCCATGATCTCAAGATTCCCCTGGTGAATAACGTCGAAGCCCGAAAAGTGACCCGGGGGGAGGAAGCACGTCGGGGATTGGTGCAACAGGTTTCCGCTGCCGTGCTCTGGTGCGACTGTGTCCAACAGATGGTCCAAGCCGGTGTGTCGACTTTTGTCGAGGTGGGACCGGGGAAGGCCCTCAAGGGTCTCATCCGGAAAATCGCCCATTCCGTTCAAACTCACAGTATTGGAAATC
>JAZFTY010000515.1:0-12586 GCA_036446935.1 Acidobacteriota bacterium
TTCACAATGGCATCGAACTTGTTGTCCAATTGAAAGAACCTGAGCACCTTTTTTGGAGGAAGCACCCTCTTGAAGTCTTCCACAGACTTCATTCTGAGCTTTACTTCTGCTTCCTTAATCTTCAGCCATTCGTCCAACATGGCCAAAGCTTTCTGATCAGACAAATTGTCCTGGTTCTCAGCGTAGTCGAGGATGACCCTCTGAATTCGATCACCGAGTTTGCCCATCTCCGTGCGATATTCCTCGTAAACCGGTATAAAGGCACCAACTTCTTTAAGGTTCAATTTCATGAATTGGTTCACGAGATCGTCCCGCTGACGCTGAAGGGCCAATCTCGTGAGTTCGATTTCCTTTTCCTGCTGTGACCAAAGAGGAGTTGCCAGGAGAACGGCAAACAGGACCACCCATACGATTCTGGACAGATATTTCATTTTTCTTTTTCCCCCTCGTTTTCTTTGCTTTATTGGCCCAGCATTTGATTCCAGGTACGGGTCTGGGTGTCTCGTTCCCCTGAACCCGTTTCAAGCATCCCCACCTGGACACCGTCCGGGGTCATATAAACCTCCAGCTCCAGATCCACCTTGCCAATGGGGGCCTCTAACGGTTTGCACTGCAGTGCACCGATAGCCTCAATGGCTGTCAGCCCTGGAATGAAATCAGCCGCGAAACTGACCCGCAACTGGAAGCCAATCTCCGTTGAAAAAGTCAGAAAGTTGTCACGGCTGATGAAGCCGTCGGCCGCTGCCTCCATATGGCTCTTCACCTGAAAGGGTTCGCTGGCCCCTCCTCCCAATTCCGACGGTCGAAAGAGCTGGCAGATACTGAACCGGTCGATGATGAACTTGCCGTCCTGTTCTATAACCACGTCGCTTCGCAGCCTGTCCTGGGCAGACGTGTTTGACTGGGCAAGAGCCGGCTGAAGGGACAGGGTGGCTCCCAGAATCCATGGGATGACGGCCAATAGTTTAGTCACGGATGAGCTCATAGAAGATTCCTCCTGGTTGTGGATATTCAAACAAGTCCAGCCTCTTTCCTGGACGGCCCGCTATGAAAGACAGACTATAAGGTAGCGATGATTTTGACACAACTGTCAAAATTGACAGTTCCAGCGGTCGAACCCGATTTCATAGACTACCCCTTCATCCTGGCAGGTGAACGGTCGCTTACCAGGGTATCGGAGTATGATGATTTTCAGACTTGTTTCACCCCGACTCAGGTGCGAGAATAGGGCCCAAATGCACTCACTCCAAAGAAAGTCTCTGCTCACTTTAGTGTTTGTCACACTCCTTCTCCTTGCCCCCCGGGCAAGTGCCCAGGACGGTAACGTGCAACTTGAAAGTGAATCCACTAGAATCGATCGGATCCTGAGGCAGATGAGCGATTTTTTGACCAGCGCTCAAAGCTTTGGGTTTACGGCACACGAAGTCGTAGACGAGATGGAAGAAGGCCGCCGCATTCAATATTCCAACTCACGATCCGTTGTGGTACGACGGCCGAATCACGTTGCTACAGAAGCATTCGGCGACCTGGTGAATCGCAGCGTCTGGTACGACGGCAAGAGTTTCACTCTGCTGGACCGGGAATTCAACACCTATATTCAGGTACCTGCCCCGGACAGCATCGATGCACTACTGGATGAGATCGAGGAACGCTTGGGCATCGTAGTGCCGTTGAGCGAAATGCTCTCCGAGAACGTCTATCGAGTACTTACTCAACAGATCCGGCGAGCCAGCTACTTGGGGTTGCACCAGGTCCGGGGCATCGAGTGCCACCACCTGATCTTTACCCAGGATGACCTGGATTGGCAGCTCTGGGTGGAGGCCAGCAGTACACCGGTGCCACGCAAGATCGTGATCGTCTACAAGCAGGAGCCGGGCATTCCTCAGTACGCCGCTGTCTTTTCAGAGTGGGATTTTACCGTGGCCACGCCAGACGAACTTTTTGAGTTCCATCCACCGGAAGGAGCACGGAAGCTTGATACGGGTGTACCCTTGGCACCTTAACAAGTAGAGCGGCTGTGCATTGACCTGCTGCTCGCGACAATGGGAGAGACCCTATGCGTATCAACCGAAAGCTTTTTTATCCGGCCCTGATTTTGGCCGCCTCTCTGTTGATCCCTGACCTGGGACTGCTGGCCCGGGGGCGCGGTGGCTACTCGCGTGGCTCTACGAGCCGCTACAGCGGTAGCTCCACCAGCAGGGGCTCCATGAGCTCCTACAACCGCGGTTCCAGCTCCAGCAACTACAACCGCGGTTCCAGTTCCAGTAACTACAACCGCGGTTACAGCTCCGGTAACTACAACCGCGGTTCCAGTTCCAGTAGTTATGGTAACCCCCAATCTCGCTCCGGATCTACCAACCGCAGCACGGGAGAGGGTCAGCGCTCCTCCACTACCGGCAGTCAGGATCAGCAAAGTCGTTCCAGCACAAGCGGGGAAAGCCGCTCGAGTACCAGAGACCAGACGCGCCAGGAACGTGATGTTACCCAACCACCCGAGGATGGAACACAGACCCGTGAAACCCGCGGGGGGGGAACCATTACTTCGACTACGAACACCAGCGGAGACACGACCACGAGAAACACCACTCTGGAAACGGGCGGTGGCGAGACCGCTACCGGGAGCCGCACCACCGAGCGGGACGGCGATACCATCAAAACAGAAAGTGACATCAGAACCAGCACCGGGGGCTCTGCCGAGTCCAAAGCTGAAATCAAGTATGACGACGGCCAGATCGATAAGGTGAAACGGGAAACGAAGACGGAGGATCGCTACGGTTTTGAGACCGAGCGCAAGGGCGAGGCCGAGCGGAAAGACGGCTATGTAGAATACGAAAGAGAGTACAAGGACGACGCCGGCCGCGATGCCAAGGTAGAGGGTGAAGCCTGGCGAGGTCCGGACGGTCAGATCAACCGGGTGGGCGAGTTGGACACCAAGTACTGGGGCGACTATGACTTTGCCACCACCCAGGGTCGTCACGGGCAGGCAGCCGCCGTCTATGGCCCCTACGGAGGATATATGTACACGGGCCATCCTGCTGGGGGCAACCGTGTGACCGTATACGGACGATCCTATTATCATACCGGTTACCACTACTACAACCCTTACTACTGGGCAGGGGGTTGGTTCTACTATCCCTGGTATCCCCCTTACGGGGCCTACTACGCGGGAGTCCCTACGGGTGCTGTCGTCATTAACATCAGTTCGACCACTTACTACGAGAGCGAGAGCGTCTACTATAAAGAGACCGTCAAAGACGGACAGGCGGGCTATGAGGTGGTGCCTGCACCCTCAGGTGCCATCGTCACCGAACTGCCCACGGGCTACGCCACCATCATCCTGGGGGATCAGAAGGTTTATTATTACCACAACACCTTCTACCGAAGGGTTCAGCAAAACAATCAGTGGGTCTTTGTGGTCATTGAACAGCCTGCGGGAATAACGACCATCGAGAAGCTTCCAGCTGATTTTGAACCGGCTCCCGTGGCCGAAGTGACTTACTTCAAGTCCGGAGACAAGTATTATCTACCCTATCTGAACAGGGAACAGGAGATCTACCTGTTGGTGGATGAGCCCACCGCTCCCAAGGTTGATCCAACCGTTGCCCAGACATCTCTGACAGCAAGTCCGGCTCCCTTGCAGGCCACACTGACCGTTCCGGAAGGGACACGCATTGTGGTGCGCACGGCCGGAGAACTGGATTCCGGAAGCAACAGCACCGGGGACCACTACACGGCCTATCTGGAGTCCGATCTTAGGGTGGGCGAGGTCCTGGTGGCTTCGCATGGAAGCCGTGTTTACGGAAGACTGGTCGAGGTGGAGAAGGCGGGGAGCATGTCGGGGAAGGCGGTCTTGAGACTTCAGCTCACCGACATTCTGATCAATGATCAGATTGTCCCCATTTCCACGGCTGCCTACGAGGTGGACGGCAAATCGGCAGGTACCCTGAAACAAGTCGGCGCTGCTACAGGCATAGGTGCTCTCATCGGTGCCGTTGCCGATGATGGCGAAGGAGCGTTGATCGGAGCCGCCATAGGAGCCGGAGTTGGGGTGGCCGTAGCGGCTGCCACTCCAGGCGATCAGGTGAAGATTCCAGCCCAGACATTGCTGGATTTCCAGTTGGATCGTCCTTTGACGGTCAGCACCGGCAGTGGGGCCACGGCTGACTAGCGGACGATTCCCGATAGGGCATATAGCAAGGAAAGGAGTTTCCAGCATGGACAGAAAGGGGTTTTTGATTTTCGTGGTTTTCATCGGGTTGTCGGCTCAACTTTTGGGCCAGATTAACCCTCGACAGAAAAAACAGGATAGGGATCAGCTGGAGCAGGGAAAGGAGGGAATTGCCCGCGATCAGGAAGAGCTTCAAGCCTTTCAGCAGGCGCTTGCTGAGTTCCAGGGAGCTCAAGTGTCCGGCGACAAAGAAAAGATGCAAGAAACCTACCAGGGCCTGCTTGCAAGCATGAAGAGAGAGCTCGAACAAGGTCAGGTGAAAGCAGAACAGTACAAGAAGGAGATGCAGCAGAGTTCCAGGGAGCTTCGGGGCGAGCGAAGGGACGTTCGCGGGACCCGCGAGGACGTAGACGACAACGTAGATTATGCGGAAGAGGCGCAGGTTCGTAATGCTGCGCAGCGTGGGGACGATAGGAGGGATCGTAAGGACGATAAGTCGGACCTGCAGACTCTTGCGGAGGGGCTGAAGCAGCAGGGTGCAATCCTTCAACAGTTGGCCTCACCTGAAGCGTTGACTGCTCCGGACCCTGAGACGGCAATGGCCAAAGTCAATGAGCTGGTAGGTCAGTTTCAGCAACTCATGGTGGCTGATCTTCAGGCGAGCGGGGTCGAGATGGAGGAAGATGCCAAGGAGTTGAAGGAGGATCGTCGCGAGAGTCGTTCTGATCGGCGTCAGAGGTATCGGCGAAACGAAGAATAGCCAGGTCTCACCCTCGATGAAGGTTGAGGGTCTGAAGCCGACCGCTGCAACCGTTTAGTTAGGTAGGGGCCAGCCCCTACCTGAGGCCCTCGCCGAAACTGAAGCGTACACCTGTGGTAAGCAACACATCGTTTTTCTTCACGCCCGGTATCGGATTGCTTAAGAATCGGTCGCTAAGGGTGATGTGCAAGGCCAGCCACTTCGCGAGTTCGGTTGTTAGAGTAGTATCAAACTGAAGGCGATATTCGCCGGTGTTGCTCAGGTTCGGATAAAAGGAAAATCGTTCTGATAAACTGGTCGACTCGACAAGTTTGTACGTCAGTGTCTGGCCGAGCACGAGCTCTCCACTCCTTCTAGTCTCGTTTGTAAAGAACTCCTGATTGAAAGAACCTCCGGAGAAGACATCAAAAACTGTGCGATCAGTATCCTGAACGTGCCAGCCCAGACCTCCACCCAAGACGCTTCGAAGATCGAGATCCTGGAACTCATCAAATTCCAAGTCAAGGAATCCAAAGGTAAACAGACGATCGCTCACGGTAACTTCATAGCGAGTGCCACCTCGGATGGCGTTTGCCGTGGTTTCGTTAGCACCCGAAGTACTGTTCTGGGCGAAAAGGGTGGTGGTGTAGATGCTAATCTTGTCTCGCTGTGTCCTCCTTTGCGTCCTCATAGATGTCGAAATCGCAGTGGTATCCGCGTTACCTCCGCTGAAGCTGAAGCCTCCATCGATGTACCCACTCCAGAAATCGAGAAGACCCGGATCGCGTAGGCGCTCGATCTCAGCTTCGTAAGCATCTTGCTCAGCTTGTGACCGCAGGTTTTCAACCACCGCCATCTCGACGGGCACAGTGTCGGCTTGCGAAATCCGGACCTGTAGACTACTTCCCGTGGTTGAAACCGTACCCACGAGCACTTGTCCGTTGGCGGCAGTCACGAAGAGCTCCTGGTCGGCTATGATTTCCCTGATGGAATCCCACGGAATCGTCACCTCACCAAAAAACTCGGTCGTCATGGTCATCGAGTTACGATCTGATTTGACGATGTTACCCGATACCCTGTCCCCGTTCTCTACGGTGACCTGATCCGCCTTTGAATGGACGCAAAACATGAAGGCAACGGCTGTAATCGTGATGATGTATTTTTGCATCTCTGGCTACTCCTTCTCTCTAGTCGATGTCCTGTAATTTAGGGCTACTCAATAGCGTCCCTCTCCTTCTGAAGTCCAATCTGGGTAACCAGAAGAGTTGATCTGAGATTTCGCTGTATTTGCATGGTTCCCATCGAAGCCACCTCCGCTCACATAATGGCCAAACATACCAGGCCAGAGAAGAGACGGAAACTGTCCGAATGAACAAGGGTCCAATCACCGACTACCTCACTTTTCCTTTATCGACCTGAATTGACTTCTATTTTGGCTGAAACCCGCGTCAGCAGCGTGCCCGGGGAGGGACTCGAACCCTCCGAGGGTTGCTTGGTCTGTACAGACGCCTGTACACCCTTTGGCTCCAGAGGTCCCGGAGTCCCTAACTCGGATATTGAAGTCTGGGGTGTAAGAGTAGATGTCTAAGTTTTTGGACTTTCAAAGCACCGGGGGCTTTAAGAATGCTGGAGTGCGGTCCCAGGACAAAATCGGACAGCTCTTTGCCTTATTGTCCCAGCATTTGAGTCCAGGTGCGGGTCTGGGTGTCACGTTCCCCTGAGCCCGTTTCAAGCATCCCCACCTGTACACCGTCCGGAGTCATAAAAACCTCCAGCTCCAGATCCACCTTGCCAATGGGGGCCGCTAGCGGTTTGCACTGCAGTGCCCCGATAGCCTCAATGGCTGTCAGGCCTGGAATGAAATCCGCCGCGAAACTCACCCGCAGCTGGAAGCCAATCTCCGTTGAAAAAGTCAGAAAGTTATCACGGCTGATGAAGCCGTCGGCCGGTGCCTCCATGTGGCTCTTCACCTGAAAGGGCTCGCTGGCCCCTCCTCCCAAGTCCGCCGGTCGAAAGAGCTGGCAGATACTGAATCGGTCGATGGTGAACTTGCCGTCCTGTTCTGTAACGACATCGCTTTGGAGCCTGGCCTCGGCCGCCGACGGGTTGGACTGGGCAAGAGCCGGCTGAAGGGACAGGGCGGCTCCCACAATAAATTAGGATCACGGTTAGGATTTTAGTTACAAATGAGTTCATCGAAATTCTCCTTCGTTGATAGATTAGAAGTGAAAGCCGAGTCCGAAAAGGGGTCCGTAGTAGGTGACGTCCAAACTGAACCTTTCACTCCCGCCAGCGTCCTTGAAGTCTTGTCCGAATGCGCGATAACCCCCGAATATAGAGAACCGCTCTGTAGGTTTGAAGCCGACATTGGCCATGGCCTGCCAGGTGAAATCCATGGAGGCTCCGAAGCCTCCAATGTCACCCCGAGCCTGGAGCCACCAGCGGCCATTCTGGCTCAACGGAGTAAGGAGGCGAACCCCTACGACCGGGTCATAGAAGGTGTCGGAGCCTTCCAGCTCCGTTATCACTGGGTCTCCCAGCCCGACCTTGGTGCTGAGGTCAGTAATTTTCAGACCAGCGAAGGCTTCGACGATGGGTGAGAAACGATACCCGCCCGTGACATCCACAATGAGCGAATCGAGATCCGCACGCCGAACCAGACCCGAATCACTTGAATTACCAAGCCCGAGATAAATCACATCGGCCACCACGCTGAAGCGTTCGGAGCTGCCCCGATAGCTGCCCATGAATCCCATCTGAAGGTTGTCGAGGAGGTCGCTGAAAGAGACATCTACGGGCTGCTGCACGGGTCCAAACTGGGCATCACCGCTGACCGCCGCCGCCAGGCCGTACAGGAAAACATCGTTTTGCCACGCGCGATTGGAGCCACCCTGAGCCTGTGCGAGCTGAGGAAACAAGGTCACTGCCGAAAGAAGAAACGTCAAAACTCCGATACGAATCATTTGCAAGTTCTCCTCATCAGTTGCTTTACACTTTAGGGATTCGAGATTTAAAGTACCACGCTCTAGTCAGTTGGGATCGTCGCGAATTTTACCGTAAATTCCACGTGGCGTCACTCACCCGAGGCCCCTACGGGACCCACTTCGAAATCGTTCAAATCCTCCTCCGGATCGATTTACCCCTTCGGGAAAAGAAACGTCCACTGTATCCTCACCTGCCAGCTCCCCCCAAACTCCGGTTTCTTCACGTTGTAATAGGCCTGGACATTGAAATTAATGGGTTGGCTGCCTATCCGGAAGATCTGACCTATGCCGCCGCCCAAGGGAATGGTCCATTTGTCGCCACTATCGGCCTCCCAGTCGGCGGTGATAATCGGCGCTGTAGTGAAGTAAGAGCCACCCGGCATGTTGTAGTTGATAAAGTACTGCCAGGTGAACAGATTGACGTCGTTGGCGCCACTGCCGGCGAAGGACCAAACATTGTTAAAGAGTGAGCCGACAACCCAGTGTCCCGGCATAGTCAGGACCACCACGGCTGGGCCAAGACCCCATTTATCGGTTGCCAACAAATCGTTTGTTGCCGTCGGAAGTAACAGAGCAGGTCCGACGCCCCAAATCAGCTTACTGGCCTTCTTGGGAGAAAGAAAAGCCGTAAAGACGGTATCTGCCAGTCCGTTGGTGCGGTCTCCTCCTGTGGTGAACTCAGGCAGTGAAACCACCGGGAAAATGGTTCTGGTGATCAGGTTCCAGTTATCACTTATCGATATAGGCCAGACCGGCTGGATGTTGAGTACGTTTTGTGTCCCCTTCTCCGGACCGACATAGAAATTGGTGTTGTTTTGAAGGGGAAGGCTGATCAGATCGCCCACCGGGTTCTGACTCGCTTTGGCAAGCTCTTCGTCACCTTGTCCGTGGCTATAAGGAGAACCGAGCGCAACGAGGAACACGACCAGACACACGGCCCAAGTTTTCTGATGAGAATAAGACATCTTCACCTCTTCGTTAGAATTAGAATGATCGCTCAGGTACTCCTTATCGGATGGTGAGCGCAATGGGCTCTGTGCTCACGGGATCGAAGTAGCTGAAGAATCTCTGGAAATCTTCGGCTGTACCACGCGTGAGCTTGGCCTTGCCTGACTGGAAAATTGCGACCAGTGTGGCCTGGGGTGAAGCGGGTTGAACGCCATCGATACCCAGTGCTTCCATATCGCCAGCCAGCATGCTGTCCAGTGTTGCCCGGTCCATTTCCATCACTACATCTGCGTTTTCCGGCAGGAATTCGTGGAATTGGGCAACACCGCGGCGAATCTCAACGCCATAAGCCTCATCGACGTCTGGCACGCTGAATCCCATGGTCATGTTGACGTCCAGGGTGTTTTCGGCCTGCAGACGAAAACGCAGACCCCTGATGAACTCCGAAGTCGGAAACGCGCGCATCAGGTCAGGTGCCTGGATATCCAGCGCCTTGCTGTAATCAATAGTGCCGTCCAGTTCCTGCGCCGAGGTGAGATACCAGTTGCGCCAGTTGTTGTTGGTTTGAGTGTAGCCAATCAGGCGCAGTGCTTCGGCCTTGAGAAGCCTGGCATCTGTGTCCCCGTTGTTGATGCGCACCAGATGTGTGGTCAGTTCGGCGGTCCATTGCTGATCTCCGGCTTTCGCAGCCGATCGCGCGGCTTCAAGCACAGTGTCCCTTCCACCCATCATGTTCACGTAGCGTGTGGATGACTCGCGGGGATGCTTCGGAGCGAGGAAGGTCGGGTCGCCCTGAAACCAGCCCATTTCACCGAAATAGATCTGTCGAACAGAGTGCGGGACACCGCCATAAAAATCACCCAACCAGGGATGGTTGGCCAGATGGGGCGGAAGCTTAACGACTTCCACCAGGTCGTCGGGCAGCAAGCCCTTGTTGATGTGGCGCAGCGTCTGGTCATACACATACTGAATCGCATCACGATAGGCTGTCAGCGTCTCGGCAACTTCCTCGTATCCCGATACCGGGCGGCCATGTGACGGCACCATGAATCTTGCAGGATACTTGCGCAGGGTATCAATACCCGTGAACCAGAGCTCCGGGTCCCGATACCGGGTGCCCCGAATTGTGTGCAGATTCGGAAACGACTCTCCCTGAAGGATCTCGACCGAGTGAAGGACCTCAAGATCCGGCAGCCATACCGCAATCTCGTCCGGCGCCTCACTCGGCACCCATTTGATCTCCATCCTTACCCCGGCAATCGTGATATCGAGCTTGTCGTCCACCAGTGTGTTGGGGGCGATCAGGCTCGGGTTCTCGATGACAAAGTCGGGGCCCAGCCCACCGTTGATCCGACCCTCGGCATCTACGTCCAGGTACGATCCAAGAGAGTAGTCAACACGGGCGGCGATGATTGGACCGGTGCCCCCGGTGGAATTCTTAATCATGTTGGCTAGAAAGGTCTTGTGGGCAATGATCTTGACTTCCCCGGAAGCGGCATCTTCGTGAGACACATAGGCAGCCACACCAGCGTAATGGTCGATATGCCAATGAGAATAAATGACCGCCTTGACCGGCTTGTCCGAGAACTTCCGAAATTCCTCGAGCGTCCGGCGGCCCTTGTTCACATCCTCCGGCGGATCGACGATGATGACCCCGTCGTCTCCCACGATCATGGCGGGGCTCGTCAAGGCGTAGCCGTAGGCGAGATAGACGCTGTTGGCCACCTGGTAAACGCCCGGTACCATCTTTCGGGAGTGCTCGGTGAGCTTCGGATGGACCGTCGCCGCCGGCTTGTCATAGGCGATGTTTTCACCCGACGGGAAAAACTTGACCCCGCTTCTCTGACCGTGCCAGGTCCCCTCCGGACTCTGGGCAAGAACAAGATTCGAACCGATCAACGTTGCAGCCAGGACTAAAAGGGTTCCAAGTAACGAAAATGATCGATGCATGTTGACTCCTTCAAATGATTTAGGGGGCAGTATGCCCAGGTGAGATGCTCCCTTTCATGCGATGATTCGCAGGGCCAGGTAGGGAGCGAGATTGAAGAAAAAAAAGACAACCTTGACCAATCCCAGGAACGAGTAAATGACCACGTTGAAGGTTTCTCTGGGAATGGGGAACCATCTGTGCTGAGTGCGATACATGAAATCCAGGGCGAATATGGAGAACACACTCCACAGAGCGAAGATGATTCCGTTGATGATTGTACACCACATAAAGAATGTTGTGAGTGTCTGAATATCCATGACTTCCAATCCTCCTTAGAGAGCAGGATGCCCAAGTGAGCCACCCGATGTAAACTGTCACAATTGACAGTCCCTAGTGGATGAATGGCAAGGAATGAGCAAGAAGCCCTACTGGGTGAACCAAACGCGGAATCCGAGGAGCACCCTTTCCAGGTTACTGAGCGAAGATCGCTCTTCGAGCAAATCGATCAGAACCGGTGGATCGTCGGTGATGATGTTGTCGACTCCCAGATTGATCAGGGTGGACATCTGACTGGCCTTGTTGACGGTCCAGACATGAATCTGTTTGCCTGAGCGGCCGGCTGCCTGAATGAGTTGCTGATTCACGTTCTTGGCACTAACACTCAGGAAGTCGATGTCTAACCGAGTAATGTCTCCCACCGACACGGAGACAATCTGGCCCACTTCGAGTCTTTCCTCAAGTTTTTTTGCCTCTCGCAGGGCCTCCCGATCGAGCGAGGTAATGATGCACTGCCCCAGGAAATCCTGTTGACGGACCATTTCAACGACCCGTTGCGTGACCCGACTTGGCTTTTGGGTCCCCTTGAGTTCGATATTCAACTTGATCCTGCCACGGGCTAACTCGATGATGTCCAGCAGCCGGGGGATTCTCTCGCCGGCGTACTCCCTGGAGAACCAACTGCCGGCGTCCAGTTCCTGGACTTCCGCAAAGCTCAGTTCGGAGATGCGCTTGTTGAGCGAGGCAATCCGCATTAGATCGTCGTCGTGCAGGAGTACGATCTCGCCGTCTGCCGTTTCCTGCACATCGATTTCGGCGAAGTCGGCACCCTGTTCGATGGCCAGTCTTACGGCGCTCATCGTATTTTCCGGAGCGGCCAGTGAACTGCCGCGGTGGGCTGTGACCGCGACCCGATCTTCGATCGAGATGTCGGCAACGATCTGCCAGAAGATCAATGCGGCTACCATCAGGAACGAGCTTGCCAGGGCCCAGATGTGCCAACGACGCAATGGAGGTGCAGAAGCCGTGGTGAGGGCGTCCCGGGATTCGAGCGAGACGGAATCATTCAAGTCCAGATAAAGGCGTGTGATTAAAAAACAATGGATCGGAACACCAACCAGCGCAATGGCAACGGCCACCAACAGGTGCATCGTGATCAGCAGCAGGACGGCGACAACGGCGACCTGAACTCCATGGCCGACAGCGACCAGGACGGCCTCCGAGACCCAATCCAGCAATAGAGTGATCGTGCCCGACACCAGGAGGACACTCAGCGGCCACCCAATCGCAAAGAGGGCCAGCTGGCGCCTGTGGTTCAATCCCAGCTGGGCGCTTTGCCGCAGTGCTGCCCGGGTTTGGCAACCATCGAACAGAACGAGCGGAATCGCAAAGATCCAGCGAAGGTAAAGGAAGACAATAGCAATCAGGTAGCCAACCGTCAGCGCCGAGCCGATGGCAGCAGCTGCCCAGAACTCCTGCGGCTGGGTGGACAAGTAGAAGTTAATGTCGTTTGCAGAGAGCAGGAGCTGGTAGGTGATGGC
>JAZFTY010000516.1:0-2349 GCA_036446935.1 Acidobacteriota bacterium
CGTGGTGCATAATGGTGGAAATCTACACTTGGCGCAGTGGGTCGCCCAAGCCTGCAACCCGCCAGCAGAGGATGAGGCCATGAAGACCATTCGGCAACTTTTGGAAGGTAAAGGCCACGAGATCGTGTCGGCCACATCGGATACTACAGTCTATGAGGCCCTGGAGATTATGGCCGAGCACAACATCGGGGCCTTGCTGGTGCTGGACGCGGGTGATCTGGTGGGCATTTTCTCGGAAAGGGACTATGCCAGGAAGGTTGTCTTGAAAGGAAAATCCTCCCGGGGTACGTCTCTGGGAGAAACCATGAGCCGAAAGGTGGCCTGCGTTCGTGCCGACCAGACGATCGAGGAGTGTATGGCGCTGATGACGGATAAGCATATCCGACATTTGCCGGTCCTTGAAGATGAGAAGTTGGTCGGCGTGATTTCAATCGGGGATGTGGTCAAAGCCGTCATCTCCGAGCAGGAATTCCTCATATCGCAGCTCGAGAATTACATCACCGGCATTCGCTAACCTCTCTCCCTTTTCCTATTTTTGCCGGGGGTCGAGGATGTCGCGGAAGGCATCTCCCAACAAATTCCAACCCAGGACAAAGAGGAAAATAGCGCCGCCGGGGATGACCACGGTATACCAGAACTGCAGAGGATTCTGGGGAGTTCCCAGGATCCAGTTGCGGGACAGGGAGATCAGTTGCCCCCAGTCGGCGTAGCCCATAGGGGCTCCCAGGCCCAGAAAGCTCAAGGCGGCTGCCGTGATCACCACCGAACCGATATCCAGGGAAGCCACCACCAAAACGGGAAAAATGGCGTTGGGGATCACGCGACGAGTCAGGATCCAGAAGTCAGTGGCTCCCAGCGCCCGGCTGGCCGTGACAAACTCCCTTTGCTTGACCGAGAGTATGTCGGCACGCAGAAGGCGGGCGTAGGAAGGCCAGGCTACCATGGCAATGGCCAGGACCACCATGGAGAGGCTGGGGCCCAGCACGGCCACGATCACCACCGCCAGCACAATGGCAGGGAAGGCCAGAATAATATCGGTGAAACGCATCAGAACTTCATCCACCCATCCCCCGTAGTAGCCGGCCAGGGATCCCAAAGTGATACCCACCAGAAGGGCCATGGAAATGATGGTGAGTCCAATTTTGAAGGCGGTCCGGGTTCCCCAGATGATGCCGTAATAGAGGTCATACTGCTGTTCGGTGGTCCCGAACCAGTGTTCGGCGCTGGGAGGGGTGGGATCAGAGGTGTAGCCATCCTGGGGAATAAGGTAAGGGTCGCGGGCGTTGGGGGCCATAGGAGCCAGCAGCGGGGCTAAAAGTGCCACCAGCGCGAAAAAGACAATCAGTCCCAGACCGATGAGGGAAAGCGGTTTTTTCCTGAATCTTTTCAACATCACTTCAACCTGACTCTTGGGTCCACGAAGGCATAGAGAAGATCGGCCGCCAGGTTGCCCAGCACGAACAGGGTGGCCGAGACCAGGGCAAACCCCATGATGCCGGCGATATCCAGTTGCTGGGCCGCGTTGACCCCCCATCTTCCGATTCCCGGATAATTGAATATGGTTTCCGTGATCACTACACCCCCCAAAAGTCCCACCAGAAGTAGGCTGGATGAGGTGATGACGGGGATCAGGGCATTCCTGCGGGCGTGTTTGTTGATGACGTCAGATTCCTCCACTCCCTTGGCGCGGGCAGTGCGCACATAGTCCTTGTGGATTTCCTCCAGCATGGAGGAGCGGGTGATGCGGGTCAGCAGGGCAATGCTGTTGTAGGCGAGCGTCGTGGCGGGCAGGATCAGATGTTTTAGCGCATCCCAGAAGATCCAGAGCTTGCCGTTTAAAAGGGAGTCGAGCAGAAGGAAACCGGTGAACGGAGTAAAGTTGGCGGAGTGAATGAACAGATCCGCCTCCAGGGAAAAGCGGCCGGGAGGAAGAATATTGAATCTCCCGTAAAAGATCATGAGCAGGAGAAGCCCCAGCACAAAAGAGGGAAGGGAATACCCGGTGATGGCTATAAAGCGTGAGAAGTGATCCAGAGGCCGATCCTGATAGACGGCCGCTTTGGTTCCCAGCCAGATCCCTATCACTAGAATAGGAATAAAGGCGGTCAGGGCCAGTTCAAAGGTGGCCGGAAAAAAGGCCTTGATGGCCTCGGACACCGGCATTCTGGCAGTCTCGGAGTAGCCCAGGTCTCCGACCAACACCTGTTTGAGCCAGGTCCAATACTGAACCGGGAAGGGATCTCTCAAATGGTAGGTCTCGATAACGGATTCCAAGGCCGACAGCTGGCGGGGATCTTTCACGTACAGCGAGGCCCTCATCTCCGGAGAGAGCAACTGCAAAAGGGCAAA
>JAZFTY010000517.1:0-2904 GCA_036446935.1 Acidobacteriota bacterium
GCCGGCCGCCGTGGAGTGGATATGGGACCCTCCGCCCTGCGAATCGGAGGCTTACAACAAAAACTGGAGGCCGTGAACATTCTCGTAGAAGATGGGGGGAATGTTGAGGTCAAGATCGCGGAAGAAGCCGTTCGTGGTGAGAAGATACAAATGTTTCTCCCCGAGATTGCTCAAGTCTGCAAGAGGGTGGCTGCTCGGGTCATGGAAACTCTGGAGGAAAAGAAATTCCCTCTGATCCTGGGGGGCGATCACTCCCTGGCCGCCGGGAGTATCGCCGGAACTTCTTCTTTTTATCGGAGACAAAATGAGAAGATAGGATTGATTTGGATTGACGCCCACACCGATATGAATACGCCTCAGAGCAGCCCCTCCGGAAACGTCCATGGAATGCCTTTAGCCGCTATCTTAGGGTTGGAGCCCTTGGAATTGAGTGAAATTGAAGGCTTTTCACCCAAGGTCGGAGCTGCCAATACCACGGTTATTGGCACGCGCAGCATCGATTCTCGGGAGAAGTCCAACATCAAGGAGATTGGCTTGAGAGTGATCACCATGAAGGAACTGGACATGCGAGGCATGAGAGCCGTTATGGAAGAGGCTGTCGAAAGGGCCACCGACGGCACTGGAGGATTTCATTGCAGCCTGGATCTGGACGTGGTGGATCCCCAGGTGGCCCCGGGAGTGGGGACTCCGGTTCGTGGTGGTATTACTTTCCGGGAGAGTCACCTGGCTATGGAGATTGTGGCGGACAGCTCCCAACTAGTGGCTCTCGACTGTGTGGAGCTCAATCCCGTTCTGGACAGTGAGAATGCCACCGGGTTGTTGGGGGTTGAGTTGATCTGTTCGGCCTTGGGAAAGAGGATATTGTAACCCGGGTTATGCATAGGTTCTCGTCACGAAGCGACGAAAGCGCTGACCTGACAAGAGCGGGGGCACCCGCTTTTGGCGGGTCGGAGGCCCCCGCAAACGTACTGTACGGTACGTTGAGGAGGCCGACCGAGTGCAACGTGGGCGGTGCGCAACGCACGGCAGATGATTTCGTCGGTGCAGTAGAGAATTTATGCATAATACGGGTTAGGAAAAAATCGGCATGAAGCATGTGGTGGTCCTGTGCGGCGGAAGATCGGCAGAACATGAAGTGTCTCTGATCTCCGCTCAATTTGTCCTGAGGCACCTGAACCAGGAAAAGTATCAGGTTTCAGTCCTGGCCATTGAAAAGGATGGGTCGCTTTATCCGCCGGAAACCGCCTCCGAGAAACTGGGGTTGAACTCGAGTGGGCCGTTGAACTTTCCCTCCGGCAAGCATTGGGTGAGTGTCTTGTTGGAACTGAATCCGGTTCCCGACATTGTTTTCCCGGTATTGCACGGTCCTTTCGGGGAGGATGGGACGGTACAGGGAACGCTGGAGGTTCTGAATATTCCCTATATCGGTGCCGGTGTCTCGGCTTCAGCAATAGCCATGAGCAAAATCCGCAGCAAAGAGGTCTTGCGGGGTGCCGGTTTGCCCGTCCTTCCCGCTGGCTCTCTGGTCCAAACCCAGTGGCAGGAAGATTCCGAAGAGTTCCTGAAGCGCATGGAGGAAGAGCTGCATTACCCGGTTTTTGTGAAACCGGACAATATGGGGTCTTCGGTTGGCATCAACAAGAGTCGAAACCGGGATGAGTTGACCGAACACATTGAAGTGGCCTTTCGTTACGACGATCGAATTCTGGTTGAACAGGGTATCGAGGCTCGGGAGATCGAGACCGCTGTTTTGGGAAACAGGCAGCCGGAAGTCTCCCTGGTGGGAGAGATCATTCCCTCCAGGGAGTTTTACAGCTACCAGGCCAAATATCGCGACCAGGACAGCCAGATTTTGATTCCGGCTCCGTTGTCTGAGAATCAGGTGCAACAGGTTCAGGAGCTGGCCCTGAAAGCTTTCAGGGCCCTGCAGTTGGAGGGTATGGCTCGGGTCGATTTTCTCATGGACCAGGAGACGAACCAGTTCTGGGTGAGCGAGGCCAATACCATTCCGGGGTTCACCGAAATCAGCATGTACCCCAAGCTGTGGGAGGCCTCTGGAGTGGGCTCTCCGGAGCTTCTGGACAAGCTGATTGACCTGGGTTTGGAACGCCATATCCGCCGCAGTCGCTACTCGGTGGAGGGAGGCGAATAACCTCTTGATCGGCGGGACCCAATGGAATAGACTGAGGACAATTAGGATGCGTTTTAGCCAGCCGGTCCAGCCAGTTAAGAATTCATTTACAGAGGAGGTCAGTGTCTATGAATGACGTGGATGTCAAGGAGTATCTGATCCAGAACGACCAGGAGTTTCGTCACCTGGTGCAGCGGCACCAGGGTTATGAATCTAAACTGGAGGAATTTAACAACAGATCTTTCCTCAACGATGACGACAAATTCGAAGAAACCATTATCAAGAAGAAGAAGTTGGCCCTGAAGGATCAGATGCAGCTACGGATTCACGATTATCAAACTGAGCACGCTCAGGGCTAAAGACCGTTGATTGGAGTTGCTTTGTAGTCCGTTGGCAAGGCTTCAACTTGCCTTGCAGCGGGCTTTTTTCTTTTCTACCCCCCTCACCATGGCCAGAGACGCATACCTCTTTCTCATTCCTCTCCTTGCTCTGCTGCTTTTCTTTTTCTGGGCGGAATACATCGGTGTAGCTATAGTCCTTCTTTTCCTGTCCGGGTTTGTGGCCTATTTCTTTAGAGATCCGGAAAGGGTGATTCCTGAGGACTCCAGGGCGATCGTGAGTCCAGCCGATGGAAAGGTCATTCGCCTGGAACGGGAAGGTGAAGGATGGATCCTGAGTATTTTTCTCTCCCTCTTTGATGTCCACATCAACCGTGCGCCCATCGGGGGAACCCTGGTCCAGCGGGATCATCGGCCCGGAAAGTTCAGGGTGGC
>JAZFTY010000518.1:0-2827 GCA_036446935.1 Acidobacteriota bacterium
CTCGTCTTCGGGGGGGACGCGAACGGCCACTTCAGGGCGCTGGATCAAAAAAGCGGAGCAGTGCTTTGGGAGGTCGATCTCGGTTCAGCGGTCACCGGCCATCCGATCACCTATGCTGTTGACGGCAAACAGTATGTCGCCGTCAGCACGGGCATATCGGTTGTTACCGAAGGCACGAATAACCTGACGCCCGAGTTGAACCCCGGCTCGGATAAAACTCTCTTCGTTTTTGCTCTGCCCTAGCCCGGATTATGCATAATCCGGGCTAGAGATCGAAGCGGTCTACTCTTGTTCCCCGACTTTCACCATGATGTGGGCGTAAGGGGTGTCCTTCCACATCACGTACACGGGGTCATTGGGATCGGTAGAAAGCCCCTCGAGCGCCGTCTGATCAGGCACCAAGATCATCAGATGCGGCCCTTCCTTGACCCATTGGTTGTCGTCCGTCGGCTCGGTAGCGAAGGGATCAACATTGCTGACGCCAAGGGCCTCTCCCTCACCAGCCATCATGTAGGACAGGCTGAACTTCTGAACGTCTATGGGTTCCTTGGCCATGACGGCTCCGATGAGTTCGTCCCACTGAGCCTGGTTGCACATGGGGCCAATGGCCCCCGAACCCGGGTAGCAGGTCCAGCTGTTGGACCCCTGTCTCAGGACTCTTCCATCTGAGGCTTTAATCGTGGCGTCCTTTGTCACGGACTCTGGAGCAGCGCTCTCCGCGTCGGCGATGAGTTCCACATCGCTCGCCTGGGTTTGAGCGCAGCCCGTCACAAGCAGGCTAAGTAAAAGCACTGGGATGAATGGGTTTAAAAAATTCATGTATGTCTCCCTCCTTACAGGTTGTTAATGAAGCGACCCTAGCCTACGCCGTGGAATCATTTTGTCAAGGGTTGCCAGGGTCCCATTCTCGAGCAGTTGGCTGTCAGACAAACCAGCTAGATTGGACGAGGTAGCTCCAGGAGTTGCAGCCTTTATTTTTGGGGAGTTAGCGAGAGGATGTTCCATAAGGCCCTTATCTTCGTGTTGTTTGGGTCAGGTATGGTCCTGGCTCAGTTCAGGACTGCTAGCCTCTCGGGAACGACTGCCGACGAGGGGAAGATGCCCCTTGGGGGTGTGGGGATTCAAGTGACCTTTCTCACCCCAAGCCGCGATTTTGTGGGGCCGACACTGGTTCAGGAAGTTTGGTCAGGACTCACGAAAGAGGACGGCAGTTACAGGGTGCCCGGATTGCTGTTGGGAAGCTACCAGGTAGAAGCTTCCTTAGCCGGATTCGAGACCAACTTCCGGTGGGTACCTCTGAGAACCAGCGCAGATGAAATCATTTTGGACATCACATTGACAGCGGCAGACATCCCGGGAGCGGTACAGAGACCACCTTCACTCCCGGAACTCGAGAGCAGGGAACCCATCAACGAGCCGGCTCCAGCTGCAACCAACCAGGGTGAACCCATCTCGCCCGATGCCCAGCCGTCGCCACCACACCCCCTGAGGCACGACCACCTACTGAGCCTCCACCCACTGACCAGCCTGGTTTTACAAGCCCCAGGGCCGTCGGTCTTGCCATTCAGATCGCGGCCTTCCAGACTCGCCAAACAGCTGAAGGATTGCGTGCCACGTTACAAGCCGCTGGTTTTTCCGCCTATGTCGTTGAAACCGAAGTTCCTCCAGGATCCGCTCGTTACTACCGGGTGCGCGTTGGTCCGTTTGACACTCGAGAGGAAGCCCAAAGGGTGGGGGCGAAGGTACAGAGCCGCTTCCCACAAGAGATGCCGGATTACTGGATCGTTTCCTACTAGATGTTTATCTGACGGTCTGATTCTTCGGTCACTCCGGCTGGGGTTTGGTTTGGCCCCGCTCTCCTCTTTCCCCAAACCGCTTGAAGTTCACCTCAGTTCAGGGATTTCATTGCCTTTAGTCCCCTGGGGACCTATCCTTTAGAAAGTTTTTCTTGCAAGGAGGTCCTCAATGAAGAATATAGCACCCCTGTTTCCGCGTTTTATTCTAGGATTTGGCTTTGTCTATCACGGTTTTCCAAAGCTTTTCCTGCCTGGGGAGCGTGAAGCTTTCGTAGGCATGTTGCAAACGATCGGAGCCCCGCAACCCGGTCTCATGGCATGGGCTGTAGGGGCACTCGAGTTTGTGGGTGGTTTGGCCCTCATAGCGGGTGCCTTTGTGGTGATCTTTGGTAGCCTGCTGACCATCAACATGCTGGTGGCTATCTTTACCGTCCATCTCCCTCAAGGATTTAACTTCATGCACATTACCGGTATGACGGAAACAGGTCCGACCTTCGGAATGCCTGGCTACGAAGTGCCTCTGCTGTATGTCGCAGGGCTCCTCGTGCTCGTCTTCGGTGGAGCCGGGGCTCTCTCCGTGGACCGAAGACGGTCCCGTCGCTAGTTGGAGGTTTTCGATGACGATGAAATTCAATCCGCAAACACTTTTGATTGTGACACTTACTTTCTCACTCATTGGCGCCAATGCTCTGTGGGGAGAAACTTCACCGCCCATTTCCTCTTCCGGAACCGACTTCATGGCTCCCAAAAGAGACGTTCAGGGGAAATCCATCGGGCAGGAGGATGTCCTGATTGAGGAAGTTGCTTTTACCGACTCCGGTCGCCGCTATCGGCGGCTGGATGTGGGGGTCAGTGGAACCCTCGAAGGCTGGGTGGTCAAAGAGGGCCCCAGAGGCAACCACTTCACTGCTCACCCTGAGTTCGCCTTGACCCAATCGGGGAATGATTATCGACGTTTCCATGGAATACTCAGATACGAGGCTTCCAAGGGTACGGCCGTGACCCTGGTGTACCCGGAAGCCGGGACTCCC
>JAZFTY010000519.1:0-6249 GCA_036446935.1 Acidobacteriota bacterium
GGACTCCCCAGGAAATCCAACATGATTTCGCGGTGATCGAAAACGAGGCGGTCCAAGGGGATCTCCTCGAGGAGATAGATCGCAGCTTCTTGGGCATCACTGGCCGCCTGGGGTTCTCCTGTAGCATCGCCCACGAAAACCACCGAGGCTGTGTGGAAGCGGGGATCCCGCTTGGGATCGGAATAGATTCCCAGCAGACCCACCAGTTGCACCTCCAGGCCCACCTCCTCCTTCATCTCCCGCAGGGCAGCGGTTTCCACGCTCTCTCCCACTTCAACGAAACCGCCCGGTATGGCCAAACCTAGTGGGGGGTTCTTCCGGTCGATCAATACAATGCCCTGAAAGCGGTTCTTCTCCCAGACTCGTATGATCACGTCAGTTGTGAGTTTAGGTGTTTCGATCATCTTAGCGCGCTTCGCGCGCGTTCCAGGTTCCAAGTTCCAGGTTCCAGTTGTCAGCTGTTTGTTGTCTTCAGTCCGTTGTCAGTTGTTCACTGTTTATCTCTTCCGCCAATTCCTCTGCCCTTGTGATCAGTTGCTCTATAGCTGAAAGGCCCTCCTTCCAGAATTGAGGGTTCTTAAGATCGATTCCCAGTTTTGCCAGCAAGACGTGGGGCCAGTCCGATCCACCCGCTTCCAGAAGTTGCAGGTATTTCTCCACGAAGTCCTCTCCCTCTTTCTGGTATTGCGCGTAAAGTGCAAGAACCAGCAATTCTCCGAAAGCATAGGCGTAGACGTATCCAGGCGTGTGGAGGAAGTGAGGAATATAACTCCACCAAATGCGGTAGTGGTCTCCCAATCGGACACTCCCCTGGAACATGTCCTGTTGGGTTTCCATCCAAAGTTCACTGAAATGATCCGAGGACAGCTCACCTTTGGTGCGGCGAGTGGTGTGGATCCGATCTTCGAAGCGGTTCATGGCCACCTGGCGGAAAACGGTGGCCACGATGTCGTCGATCTTGCTCACCATCATGGAAAGATGGGCGCTTGGGTTGTTCTCCTGTTTCATGAGGCGATCGAACACCAGCATTTCTCCAAAAGTTGAAGCCGTCTCGGCCAGGGTCAGTGGAGTGTCAGCCTGAAGAAGACCTTGCTGGCGTGATAAATATTGGTGGACTCCATGCCCCAGTTCGTGGGCCAGGGTTTGGACGTCACGAATGTTTCCGGTGTAATTCAACAACACGTAGGGGTGGGCACTGGGAACGGCTGGATGACTGAAGGCACCTCCTGCTTTGCCGGGTTCTACCGGCGCATCGATCCACCGATGCTTGAAGAAGTCAGCAGCGATGGATCCCAGGCGTGGATGGAACGACTCATAGGCCTTTAGCGTAATATCCTTGGCCTGGTTCCAGGAATAAGAGGTCTCTACCTCTTCCAGGGGTGCGTATCGATCGTAATCGTGGATTTCTTCAAGTCCCAGTAGCTTTTTTTTCAGGTTGTAAAAGCGCGCCACCAGATCGTAACGGTTGGTGACGGATTCGATCAGGGTCTGAACGGATTCTTCAGAGATCTCGTTGGAAAGATTGCGACTGGAGAGCCAGTTGGGATAGTGTCGCAATCGGTCATCTGAGCTCTTATCGGCCAAAATAGTATTGAAAATAAAGGTTAACTCTCGGAGGTAGCGCTCGAGACCTTCGGTGAAGGACTGAGCGGCTCGCTGGCGTACCTGGCGATTGGCGCTGTAAAACTTAGCCAGAATCTCCTGCTGGGTCAGTTCTTGGCCCTCGAACGAGAATCGTGCAGATCCAACGATTTCATCAAAGAAGCGGTTCCAGGCCTGGTACCCGGTGAGGGCCTTTTCCGAGAGAAGTTTCTCCTCCGGCTCACTCAGGACGTGGGGTTTGGTCAGGCGCTCACATTCAAGATAGTGTCGATAGGGAGTAATGGCCGCACTCTTCATGAGCTTCTCAGCCTGACTGTCTTCCAGCTGAACCCATTCCAGTTCAAAGAAAAGGAGTTTCTGCTGAATTTGGGTGCTGATCTCACGGACTTTTTGCAGCAGTGCACCGCGTTCGGAGTCGTCCATATGGGTGCACCAGTTGAGATGGGCATAGGTATGAGCCCGTACCAATCGTTCCTGCAGAGCTTCGAATTCTTTCAATGTCGCGGCGAGACCGGAATCATCTAACGATGCCACCTGACCCCTGTGACGCTGGGCAAAGTCTTCAGCAGCCGCAGCGACCCCTTGAAGATCAGTTTCCAAGGTCTTCGAGTCGGGATAAAGATCGCCTAGATTCCAACGGATCTCTTCAGCACCTGTTCGGGATTCTAGCTGCTTGTTCAATCCTGGAACTCCAACTTTTCTGCGGACAAGCGCTTGACCAGGATTAAGGCATCCTCTCGCCCCTGCTCGCTGGGGTAGTAATCCTTTCGAATCCCTATTTGCACGAAGTCTGCCGATTGGTAGAGATGAACGGCAGGGTGGTTGGAGACTCTCACTTCCAGAAAAATGTCTGTGATCTGAGCAGCACGGGCGAGCTTCAGGAGATGATTGAGCATCTGGCGTCCCTCACCTTGCTGCCGGAATTCAGTTCTGACGCATAGGTTCAGGATATGGGCGGCGTCCACGTCGACAGCCATGATGGCGTAGGCCTGGACAAGGCTTCCCTGGGCCAGTACGCGGCAGCAATACCCAAATTCCAGACACTGACGAAAGGAACTCAGAGGCCAGGGACCGGGAAAGGTTTCTCTCTCGATTTCCGCGACCTGGGGGAGATCGGACTCCTGCATCGAGCGTAGGTGGGAATGACTGCTTTCCAGGGTTGAAGCCATAAGCAAAAAGTAGGGAAACGTACTGTAACATCCAGGCTGTCGATAATCAACTGGAGGTCTTTATAAAGCATGAAATACATCTATTTATAGATAGTTAAGATAATATTACTGAGGTATATTCTTAATAGTGTGGGAGACACCTCAGGTACCGAATCCGACGGTTCGGCACCTGAGGTGCCTCCCACAATCCAGAGGCGGTCAGTGTTCTTCCAGGGCGGGCCCGGGGCTTGTATATCCTGTCCGGCATCCGGCGCCACGGCACTTCAGCCAAACATAGCTGGTTCCCAAGATGGCACCGTAGACGAGGTGACCCACCAGGCTGGGAAGCATTTGGGATGCTGCTGCGCCATTCCAGTTGAGACCCATGCCCATCATGAGCGGCATCAACGTCAGTGGTCCGAGAAACCACCAGGCTCCTCCATAGATGAGGCCAAGGGCCAGCCCACTGCTGACACTTCCGAGGAAGCGGTCAAAAAGGACCGCAAACGAGATGCCAATCAGGGCGCTGATGACCAGGTGGACGAGGAAGCCAACTCCTGCCGAAGGCACTCCCACCATCATGCCGATCATGGGCAACATCCCCATCATGGCCATCATGGCTCCGAAAACCACTCCGCCGGCCAGGCCGCCGTACACACCAAGTGTGATATTTCTTACATTCATGCTGTTTACCTCCTGTTAAAGGGATCGGGCTTGCAAGCCGACCGCTGTTCACTTTAAGATCAAACCAACTTTAGTAGGAGGCCTGATCTTCTTCCGGATTCGCTAGTGAGTGTGAGCAGCGCGCGGATTCTTACACATGAAGATGTCGATAGACGATCCCCAGTTAGCGGAAAGGATAAGGGAGGAGGATCCGGAAGCTCTGCGAGCCGTGGTGACCTCTTACCTGGGCCAGATACACCGTGCCGCTCGAAGTGCGGGCCTGGATCCCGAGCGCGCCGAAGAGGTGACACAGGCGACCTTTACCACGTTTATCGAGAAGGCCAGGGACTTTGAAGGGCGATCCCATGTGCGAACCTGGTTATTTGGCATCCTTTACCATAAAATCAGGGAAACTCGTCGCCAGTTGCAGCAGGAGCGGCAGATGGATGAAATCGACGATGCGTTCGAGAAACGGTTCGATACCCGGGGGAGCTGGGTCAGACCGCCACAACCTGTTGACGCTCAGCTCTATGCTTCGGAAGTCAGAGAACTTTTCGAGGATTGTCTTGAAAGGGTATCGACTCAGCAACGGATGGCCTTCGTGTTGCGCGAGGTGGACGAGTTGAGCAGCGATGAAGTTTGTAAGATTTTAAACATAACCCACACTAACTTAGGGGTCATAATCTATAGGGTCCGTAACCGCCTTCGGGAGTGCCTGGAGGCCAAGGGAGTGGAGAGGGAGTAGTGATGTTGTGTTGTCAGGAAGTCGCTCGTCAGATTGCGAGTGATGAATTTACGGAGGCCAACGTGTGGCAGCGGTTATGGGTTCGCCTTCATCTGCTCATGTGTCGTCACTGTCGGCGCTATGCCGTGCAGCTTCACTCCATCGGTGAGACAGCCAGGAATCTGTGGGGACCCCACACCGAGGACCCGTCCACCCTGGAACGGCTGGAACGTGACATCATAGAAAGCGCCTTCGGCGATCCAGAGGGTGGAAGGAGTGACTCGCAATGAGGGCTAGTGGTTCTCAGGCGCTAAAATCGCTGAAGGCCATTCAGCATGAGCTTTCCGATCCGCTGGTTCAGATTCAAACGCTGAGTGAAACAGCTCGTAAGCTCCCCAGATTTGAACAGCGGCTAGATGAAATCGCCCTCTATCCACTCAGGCCCACTGAAATCGAGATTCTGCAGTTCAATGTCGGGAAAATGTGCAATCAGACCTGTGCTCACTGTCACGTGGATGCGGGTCCCGATAGAGATGAAATCATGACCCGCGAGACCATGCAATACTGCCTTGAGGCGCTTCAGGAATCGGAGGTCAGCACGGTCGATATAACGGGGGGAGCTCCGGAAATGAATCCCCACTTCCGGTGGTTTGTCGAGGAGATCTCCAAATTGGAGCGTCGAATCATCGTCCGCAGCAATCTCACCATCTTAACGGTGAATAGCAAATACCGGCAGCTCCCTCAGTTCTTCGCGGATCATAGAGCCATCATCGTTTCGTCTCTGCCCTGCTATACGGCTGAAAACACCGATAAGCAACGGGGAATCGGGGTTTTTGATCGGTCCATCGAAGCGCTTCAAATGTTGAATGCGGTTGGATATGGGCAGGAGGGGTCGGGGTTGGAGCTGCACCTGGTCTACAATCCTCTGGGTGCATTTTTGCCCCCACCGCAGGAGAAGCTGAAAGGTGATTATCAGCGAGTTTTAGAAGAACAATTCGGCATCGTTTTCAACGATCTTTACTGCATTACCAACCTGCCCATCAGCCGTTTTCTCGACTACCTGTTGCGTTTGGGCCAATATGAGGAATATATGCTGACCCTGGTAGACGCTTTCAATCCGGCGGCAGCCGCAGGCGTGATGTGTCGAAATACGATTTCGGTCGGATGGGAGGGAACTCTCTATGACTGTGATTTCAATCAAATGCTGGAGTTGAAGATGGAGCGGGGTGCGCCGAGACACATCCGCGATTTCGACATCCATCAGTTGGAGAAGCGCAATATTGTCTTGAATCAGCATTGCTACGGTTGTACTGCCGGTGCCGGTTCTACCTGTGGAGGGGAAATCATCAAATGAACCAGAGCTTACAGAAGGTCACCAAGGATGTGTACAAGGCAGCGGCTTTGGACCCACAAAAAGGGCTGTGCTGTACGACGAGCCCGGTCTGGAAACTACCGGAGCTGGAAATTCCCACGAAGATGCTGGAGATGAATTACGGTTGTGGCAGCACGGTCCATCCCCGGGATCTTTCCGATGGTTCCAAGGTCCTTTATGTAGGTGTAGGAGGGGGAATGGAACTTCTCCAATTCGCCTATTTCAGCCGGAAGCCTCACTCGATTATCGGGATTGACCCGGTCGCCGAGATGGTGGAGGTCTGTCGTCAAAACCTCCAAGGAGCTGAAGAGCTGAATCCCTGGTTTCAGAACGACTGGATCGATCTGCGTTTAGGAGATGCCCTGAGTCTCCCTGTGGAGGATGAATCTATCGATGTTGCTGCCCAGAATTGTCTGTTCAATATCTTTTACGTGGAGGACCTGAAACGTGCTTTGGGCGAAATGTTCCGGGTCTTGAAACCCCAGGGCAGGCTTCTTCTTTCTGACCCCATTTGTGACAGTGGAATGCCGGAGAACCTGCGCCAGGATGAACGCTTGAGGGCCCTCTGTTTAAGTGGTGCTTTGCCTTTGAGTCAATACATTGATCTGATTACCGACACCGGCTTTGGGACCGTGGAAATTCGGGCCAGGCGTCCCTACCGTGTCCTCGATCCCCAGCACTATGCTACTGACCGATTGATTTTCATCGAAAGTGTTGAAGTGTGTGCCATCAAAGATCCG
>JAZFTY010000520.1:0-2091 GCA_036446935.1 Acidobacteriota bacterium
ACACCGGGGAGGAAACCACCCGGTGAAGAACCTGATCACCGGAAAGGTGGAGATCAGCGCTCATAATCACGGGTTTGCAGTGGACCCCGACTCGCTCAAGGACAGTGAGATTCAACTGACCCACCTGAACCTGAATGACCAAACTCTTGAGGGATTTCGTCACCGCACTCTTCCCGTGTTTTCGGTTCAGTACCACCCTGAGGCGGCTCCGGGGCCACACGATTCGCTCTACCTGTTTGACGATTTCCTTCGCCTGATGAAGGAGGAAAGGGGCAACTGACAACTGACAACTGACAACAGACAACAGACAACAGACAACAGACAACAGACAACAGACAACAGACAAGAAATAAAAAGTTAGGAGTTAGAATCCAGAAGTTAAACGCCAAAAACAAACAACTTGGAACTTGGAACCTGGAACCTGGAACCTGGAACCTGGAACGCGCGCGAAGCGCGCTCTCTTAACCATGCCCAAGAGAACGGATATCCAGAAAATCATGATCATAGGATCGGGGCCCATTGTCATTGGCCAGGCCTGTGAATTTGACTATTCCGGAACCCAGGCTTGTAAAGCCCTGTCCAGCGACGGGTTTCAGGTAGTGCTGGTGAACTCCAATCCGGCCACCATCATGACTGATCCGGAGTTTGCGGCCCGAACCTACATCGAGCCCCTGAGGCTCGAGTATGTAGCGGAGATTATCAAGCGTGAGCGCCCTGATGCCTTGCTTCCCACGGTAGGAGGCCAGACGGGACTGAATCTTTCCGTTGAACTGTCTGAGGCGGGTGTTCTCGATGAATTTGGTGTCGAGATGATCGGGGCAAAGCTGAATGCGATTAAGGTTGCGGAGGACCGACGCCTTTTCCGGGCCGCCATGGAAGAAATTGACTTGGAGGTTCCTCGATCCGGCTTTGCCAATAGCCTGAAAGAGGCTGAGGTCATCATCGAGGAGATTGGGCTTCCCGCTGTGATTCGCCCTTCCTTCACTCTGGGAGGCACGGGAGGGGGCATCGCCTTCAACAGCGAAGAGCTTGAAGAGATTGTCACTCGCGGATTACAGCTCTCTCCCATTCATGAGATTATGGTTGAGGAATCCATCATTGGCTGGAAGGAATTCGAGCTGGAGGTGATGCGGGACGTCAATGACAACGTTGTGGTTGTGTGTTCCATTGAGAACGTTGATCCCATGGGCGTTCACACCGGGGATTCGATTACCGTCGCTCCTGCCCAAACCCTATCCGACAGAGAATACCAGCGAATGCGTGATGCCGGGCTTGCCATCATCCGCAAAGTTGGGGTGGAAACGGGCGGCTCGAACATTCAGTTTGCCGTTCACCCGGAGACCGGCCAGATGGTGATCATTGAAATGAACCCGCGAGTCAGTAGAAGTTCGGCGCTGGCATCGAAGGCGACCGGGTTTCCCATCGCCAAGATTGCCGCCAAGCTGGCGGTGGGCTATACCCTGGACGAGATTCCCAATGATATTACTTTGAAAACCCCCGCCTGTTTTGAACCCAGTCTCGACTATGTGGTGGTTAAAATACCCAAGTGGAACTTCGAAAAGTTCCCCGAGGCCAGTTGCATCCTGGGCACACAGATGAAGTCCGTAGGTGAGGTGATGGCCATAGGCCGAACTTTTCGTGAAGCTTTCCTCAAGGCCCTGCGCTCCCAGGAAACAGGGACGACCTTGGCAAGTGAGAAGGTCTTCAAGGAACGCATTCGGGAGAATCTGATACAGCCCACACCTCAACGGATGGCCTACATCCGGCTGGCCTTTCTGGAAGGCTACACCATTGATCAAATTTACGAGTTGACACGGATCGATCGCTGGTTTCTCGATCAGATTCTCCAGATCGTGAATTTGAGCCAGGGCTTGAAAGGCTACGATATAAAGACGATCGATCCGCAGGCGATTCGACAGGCGAAACAGGCAGGGCTTTCTGATCTTCGACTGACCCAGATCCTTGGCTCAGAGCTGACGGAACCCGAACTGTGGAGCTATCGAAAAAAGAAGGGTATTTTGCCGGTTTTCAAGAGAGTGGATACCTGTGGTGCGGAGTTTGAATCTTTCACGCCTTATCTCTATTCCACCT
>JAZFTY010000521.1:0-4711 GCA_036446935.1 Acidobacteriota bacterium
GCGGAGAGCGTCATCTCATGGGCCAACTTGAGCATCCGAGCAAAGTTCTCACCCATTTCAGTAAGCGGGTTCTTGGATCGAAAAATATTGAGCAATTCTCGAAACATATGCACCTCCTTGGCTACTCGAAGAATTTGTTCAGGACTACGAGTATGGCGGGGAGACCATAGAACAGACCTAACACGTACAAAAGCGCCCATCTGCGGGACTCAACCGCTGCCCGGGCCAGGGACCTTGCGGCAATCAGGGGCAGGCGACGAATGAACGGCACCGGATAGACAAGCGCTATTCCAGACAGGTTAAAGAGCACATGCACCAGTGCGATCTCTACACCCGCTTGGGCATTGGCACCCGAAACGGCCAGGGTGGCCAATAGAGCCGTCACCGTGGTGCCGACATTGGCTCCGATGGTCACAGGAAAGGCCTGCTCGAGCGTCAACAAGCCTGCACCTGCCAAGGGTACCAGAAGCGAGGTCGTAATGCTGCTCGATTGTACCATCACCGTTAACACTGCCCCCAACAGGATAGATACCAGAGCGCCTCGACCCAGAAAGCGGGTAATGAACACCTCAATGCTCGATTGGGTGGCCGCTCGCATCACTCTGACCAGGAGCAGAAGCGCTCCGAAGATGCAGAGGGCACTGATCAAAACAAGAAGAACCCCCTGAGCCTGCTCCGCCTCGAAGAGTGCTCCGGCAAGACTCTTTAGGGGCTCGAGGCCCGCTTTCAGCGCGTTCTTGAGAGGATTCTCATAGGTGACACCGCTGACTCCACCAAGCGTCGAGGCCAACATCACGGCTGCGCGATGGAGGTAACCCGTGGTGATCTCCAACGGCAGGAGCACGGCAACCGTCATGAAATTGAAAAAGTCGTGGCAAGTGGCCACAGAGAATGCACGAAAAAATTCTTCCCTGCGGCCCATGTGAGCCAAGGAAACCACTGTATTGGTGACCGTGGTGCCGATATTGGCTCCCATGATCATGGGCACGGCATTGGCCACCGGCAGTGGATTCTCCGGGGCGGCGACCAGGCCCACAACCATGACCGTTGTCACGGAAGAACTTTGCACCAGCGTGGTGGCCAGAATACCCACCATCAGCGAAATAAAAGGATTTTCAGTGGCGGTGAAGAAGGCGTCGAGCAGATCCCGCCCCAGGAGTTTAAAGCCGTCGCCGAGACCCTGGACCCCCATCAAAAAGACAAAGAGCAATACAAACAGAGTGGCGGCTTGTCCTACAAAGCCCACCCATGTTGGTCGGTTCCCCGGTGGCAAGGTGTCCTTCATAGGATGAGTCAGAACCTATCCGCTTCTTTGCAACGGTACCCTATTCTATTTCAAAGGCGATGAACCTGAGGGTCTCCTGGCGCTGTACCTGGACAACTACGGGATCGCCGGTTTGCAGCTCAGCCAGGCGGGAACGAAGACTTGCAAGGCTGGTGATCTCCTTGCCATTGATGGCGTAGATCACATCCCCCGGCAAAAACTCGGCCTGCCAATAGGGAGAGCCCGGAGAACGGGCGGCAATCAGGACACCTCCCAGCTTTCTTGGCGGGAAAAGTATTTTGGCAATCTGCCCATCAATATCGAGCCCCAAAATGCCGAGCTTGGGGACCAGGCTATTCTCGGGCGTGACCATCTCAAGAAGATGACCGAAGTCATCTTCTCGCTCGATGACGCGGACTCGAAAGTTCAGTTTCTGGGAACCCCGCAGGACCTCCAGGCTGACCAGGTCGCCAATGCTATGCCCATAGAGGTTCACGTCGAACTGGCGGCCGTTCTCCATGATCTTACCATTGAGAGCCAGGATGAGATCCCCCACCTTGAGCCCAGTCATGTCGGCGGGTTTCCCGGGCAGGACGTCACCCAGGACCACACCCCATTCCTGAGAAAGACCCAACCCTTCTGCCAGGGCGGCGGTAACGGTCTGAGCGTATACTCCGATCTCCCCACGAGAGACACGACCTGTGCTACGGATCTGGGTGAAGACATTCCTGGCGATGTTGCTGGGCACGGCAAAACCGACTCCTTCATTTCCTCCTGACTGGGACACTATAAAAGTATTGATTCCTATCACTTTCCCATAGGCGTCAACCAGGGGGCCGCCGCTGTTTCCCGGGTTGATGGGAGCATCGGTCTGAATGTAAACCACAGGATCCTCCGGTTGGAACTGCCGTGCCACTGAACTGACCACCCCCAGAGTGACCGAGTTCTCCAAACCGAAAGGACTTCCGAAAGCCAGCACCAACTGTCCTTGCCTGAGTTCGTCAGAATCTCCCAGTTCCAGAAAGGGGAGATCCCGGTCAGGGATTCTCAGGACGGCCAGATCCGTCTCCTGGTCCATTCCCACAATCTGGGCTTCCACCATTCTCCCTCTGGGTTTGAGAAGGGACGTCCCCCCGGCTGTACCCCGCAGCGATCTGGCCAGCAGAACCTGGACCCGCCTGGCACCCTGGACCACATGAGCATTGGTAAGGATGAATCCCTCCGGGTCGAGGATGACACCGGAGCCGCTACTTTGTTGTCGGCTCAACAGGTTGGACGCTGGATTCCCCAGCGTTGTGTTATATCCCGTGGCAAAGATTTGCACCACCGCTGGCCCCACCTGCTCTGACAGACTCTCAAATGAGCCGCTGAGCCGAACTAAAGCGCTCTCGCTCCCCGCTGAGGATTGAGCCCAAACGCTGGCCGAGCCTGCCAGCACCACAAACAGATACCCGGAAAGACCCAGAACAGACAGAGTACGATTCCTGTGATGCTCCATGTGTCGCTCCTCCCTTTTCCAGATTGCTGAACACAAACTGGGTTGAAGCCTCTATTAAAGCACTCCTGGGCGCAAGAGAAAATGTTTCTTTGGAGAAAGCCGAAAGAAGGTGAGAGGTTAAAAAAGAGGATGGAAGGCAGGCTGGACCGCGGGCTAAAAGCCCGCGGCTCTCACTGCGTGTTACCCGACGTACTTAGCTGTGCGGACGAGCCACCGGCCCGCTCCTACAGGACCTCTCTAAGAGAAACTCCCTATGGCAGTCTCCTCATCATCATAGCTATCGAAGACGGTGAGCAGTTTCGTGATGGCCAGCAGCTCTCTTATTTTCTTGGTCAAGTGAAGTAATTTGAACTGTCCCCCCTGGTTGGTGACCGTCGTGTAAGAACTGACCAATTCACCGATGCCGGAGCTATCGACATAGCTGACATCACCAAGATTCAGGAGAATGTTCTTGTTTCCGGCATCCAGAAGTTTACGAATTGTCTCACGGATTTCCCTACTCCCCTCGCCGATCGTGACCTTGCCATGGAGGTCCAGAATCGTAATGCCGTTCACGTTTCGAGTATCAATCGTCATTTTTCTCTCCTTGCTTCGTATGATTCAATCTTTTTTCCATCCTCATTTCCATCCCACCTTCAGGAAGAAGCTTCCAGTCCACTTCATCCATAAAGGATCGTACAAAAAAAACTCCTCTTCCGCCGGTTTGGAGCAAATTTTCAGGCTTCAGCGGATCACGGATTTTCGACTCATCGAAGCCTTCTCCTTCATCTTGAATATAAATCACCAGACGATCGGGCAAGCTTTGAAATCGAATCCCCACCTTTTTGCTCTCATCCGATTGATTGCCATGTTGAATCGCATTGACGACCGACTCTCGGATGGACAAAGTAATCCAGAAGCGGGTATCTTCATCAAAACCCACCATGCGAGTGATCGCATCGGAGATCTCTTCAACGAAGTCCAGATAGCCGAACTGGCTCCCGAAAGTAATCTCCAGGGCCGCACCCCTGAGTTGACTGACCTGATTGCCCTCATTGATTTCCTCGCCCATTAAAAGTGGTAAATCATAATCAGGATCTCCAAGATTTGTCAACCCGTCTATCAGCCTCAAATCTCCACCGATACAAATCGTGCCCGGTCGCCCCCAATCTCCTTCACGTGTCAAGTTTCGTTGACACCTCCCCCATCCATCCAGAACCGGTTAATTGCCTACGGTGGCTAACCTTACCGCTTTATCTCCCTGAATGACCTGTCAGCCCAGGTTGACGTGAACTGAAACGACAGGCCTTCCTGAAGGGTCCCTAGAATGCCCTTTCATTCGGTCAGATCCAGGGCCTGTCAGGGGCTTAGCCGATTGCCATTGCATTTTGCATTTTCTGGAACGGAAATTGCTTCTTACTTTGACATGTCGCCCGAGCCTCTGGCCCCGGCTGATGTTGACGGAAAGATTCGGTTTTTGTGGAGGTGATCGAATGGATCCAGTAAAACATTTGAAGGAGATGATTCATGAGATCCCATACCGAACTTGAAAGTGTGAGCCACCAAAAAAAGCCCAAACTGCTGCTCCTGATGGTTGGTCTGTTCTTGGTCTTTGTGGAGATGACCGTGACCGCTCGCGCTCAGGAGATGCACCACTTTACTTCTTCCGAACTTGGCCGTCCGGTACGAGACTTGTCGATCCATGAACTAGCCCAGCGCTATGGCATTACCGATGCTATAGAATTCTCCCGTCAAATGGAGGCAGAGAAAGACGCTCACCGGGAAAGGGAGAGAATCAGGATAGCTCAACAGCGGGACCGGGAGCTTCGGGAAAAAATCACAGAGTTGGCCAGGACCTCAATCAAACTCTATCAACGATTCGACAACCCCTCGGAAGTCCACGCCGACTCCCCTCAACTGGCAAAGAAGTGCGAAGAGCTGGCCAGGGACATTAAGAAGCTTCTGCGGTA
>JAZFTY010000522.1:0-2595 GCA_036446935.1 Acidobacteriota bacterium
GAATGCCCGGGCGCCACATTTCCCTTATGAATGAACGTATTGGCGCCAATTGAGGCGTTGAGCATACCAGTGTATTCGAATATTACCCAGACAGTAATTGTGGCAGGATAAATTACGCCCCCCGAACTCTTGACCTAGCCCCTCTAAACGACTCCTCGCTAAAAGTTAGAATTCTAGGCTCGAGCAAGAAGGGGCACCATGCGCCAACTCCCTACCCCACCACTCAAATCCGCACCCTATCCGCACCCTGGCCCTATTTGTCGTTTTGCGACACTTCACTAAAATTGACTTAACTAATTGATTAAAAAGGATTTAAAGTGGAGCGGGAGACGGGAATCGAACCCGCGACGTCCAGCTTGGGAAGCTGGCATTCTACCGCTGAATTACTCCCGCTCGTAAGGAAAACGCCTATTAAACCCGAGAGGACAACAAACAGACAGCGCAGAACGTGGTACTGGGCCTGGAATCCGGTGCTCGGGAATCGTCGCCGAGATTATACCACGGCCCCGGCGGGACACAACCGATCCATTTCAGGCATTGTCAAATCATCGCCGATCAGCCAGAATATGGTCATGCAGACTCGACCAAGCCACTGCCCTTATCCATTTTCTTCCGACTCATGAACCAGACCAGACCCATGAATCTTCTTAATCTCGTGCCGAAAGAAGCTGAGCGGTATTTGACGGAATGGCTGGCCGCTCGCAACGAACCGCGATTCCGCCTACGCCAAATCTTGCCCCGCCTGTGGCAGCGTCCCGTTGTGAATTGGGGGGAGGCCACAGAGTTACCCCTCGAATTGCGTGAGTCGTTAGACCAGGAGGCACCGCTTCCACGCCTCGAGTGCACCCAGCGGCAAGTCTCGAACGACGGCACGGTCAAAATGCTTTGGAAGCTTTCCGATGGGCTGGCGGTGGAATCGGTTTGGATTCCAGAAGGAAGCCGAACAACGCTTTGCATTTCTTCCCAAGCGGGCTGCGCATACGGCTGCGTCTTTTGTGCCACAGGACGAATGGGATTTCAACGTCATCTGGCTTGCTGGGAAATCGCCTCTCAAGTGCGAGAGATGATGCTCGACCCGCAGTTTGGGAAACCCTCCAATGTTGTCTTCATGGGAATGGGGGAACCTCTGCACAACTGGGACGCCGTTGATCCCACTCTCACGATCCTGAACGATCCCAACGGCTTCTGCATTGGTGCGCGCCACATCACCGTCAGCACAGTGGGCCTGATCCCCGAGCTGAAACAGCTGGCAGCCAGGCCCGAGCAATTCCGCCTAGCCGTGTCACTCCACTCCGCCATCTCCGAGCGCCGTGCGGCTCTGGTCCCCGTGGAGCGCCGATACCCCTTGCCTGACCTTCAGGCGGTTCTCTCTGGATTCGCCCGACGCGTTACCCTGGAGTACGTGATGATTCAAGAGGTCAACGACAGGAAGGAAGATGCTGCCGCCCTGGTCGACCTGGCTTCTCGACTGTACGCTCTTGTGAACCTATTGCCTCTGCATCCCGGAGGTCACGACCTTGAACCGTCGCCGCCCCGGGACATCGCTCGGTTCGCACAAGAGTTGCGGCGGGCGGGCATCAATGTCAGCGTGCGCAAGAGCCGTGGTCTGGACATCAGCGCGGCCTGCGGACAGTTAGAAGCGCAAACGGATCACGAGCAGCGTTCTGTAGGTTCGGATCAATCATTCAAACAAACTTCTCCGTAGCCCGCACTTCTCACACCCGCTCTACTGCATCGGCGCAATCATCCGTCCTGACTGCGTTGCACTCCGTCGGCCTCCTCAACGTACCATACAGTACGTTTGCGGGGGCCTCGGTCGCGCGCCTTGCCAGGCCGGCCCTTCCGCCGCTTCGTGACGAGTAGGTGTGAGAAATGCGGGCTAGGCCTACCGGGATGGCTTCCTCGGACTTCCGAAACCAGATCTTGGTAGAATTATCTTTCCATCCCGGATGAGTTGACCGGGAGGGAGTGAAGATTATGGCTCAAGAGAATCGACAAGAAGAATTGATCCAACTGCTGGAGGAGCGCATCCTGGTGCTGGACGGCGCCATGGGGACGATGATCCAGGCCTACAAACTCCAGGAGGAGGATTTTCGAGGCTCGCGTTTTGCCGATCACAATTGCAGCCTTGAGGGCAACAATGATCTGTTGTCTTTGACTCAGCCGGAGATTATTCAGTCCATTCACCGTGCTTATCTGGAGGCGGATGCCGACATCATTGAGACCAACAGCTTCAACTCCACCTCGGTGGCCCTGGGCGACTACCAATTGGAGGATCTGGCCTTTGAGTTGAACTTTGCTTCAGCCGAGCTGGCTTGCAAGGCCAGAGATGAATACACAGCTCAAGAAAACAACAAGCCACGCTTCGTAGCCGGGGCCATAGGGCCGACCAACCGGACGGCCTCGCTGTCTCCCAGTGTGGAGGACCCCGGACTCCGCAACATCACCTTCGACGAATTGGTCCAGGCCTACAAGACGGCGGTCCGAGGTCTTATCGAGGGTGGAGTGGACATTCTTCTGGTGGAAACCATCTTCGATACGTTAAACGCCAAGGCCGCCCTTTTTGCCATCGAGGAGTATTTCCAGGACCACGAT
>JAZFTY010000523.1:0-2684 GCA_036446935.1 Acidobacteriota bacterium
GGTACGATAATTGATGGTCTCCGGCTTGGTCACTTCTCCGCTTGACCAGGAGCGAATTTTCTCTGGAGAAGCCAAACCAATCCGGATCGCTTCAAAATTCTTCAAGAGCTGAGTTCTGTCAAGATCACGAAACATTCTCAAAATTCACCCTCCGTCATTCACTCGGGTTTTCGGCTGTTACACCGCTGAGCACATTCTCTGCTTCCAGGAACACTTCGGTGCGGCGGCGAAGTTGTTTCTTGGGTCTTTCGATCAATTCCACGTCCAAAGCCAGGGCCTGGAGTTCCCGGATCAAAACGTTGAAGGACTCCGGGATTCCGGGATTGTAGGTCGATTCTCCCTTGACGATGGCCTCATATATCTTGGCTCGGCCCTGCACGTCATCCGATTTTGCGGTCAACAATTCCTGAAGGATATTGGCAGCACCGTAAGCTTCCAGAGCCCAAACTTCCATTTCTCCGAAACGCTGCCCGCCGAACTGGGCCTTACCTCCCAGCGGCTGCTGGGTAATCAGGCTGTAGGGTCCGATGGAGCGAGCGTGGATCTTATCGTCCACCAGATGGCTCAGTTTGAGCATGTAGATATAGCCCACCGTGACTTTCTGATCGAAAGATTCTCCCGTCATCCCGTCATGAAGGGTGGTCTTGCCATTGCTGGGCAGGTTGGCCTTACGCAATTCATCCTTGATGTCCGTTTCTCGAGCACCGTCAAAGACGGGCGTTGCATACTGTAATCCGAGAACCTTCGCGGCCCATCCCAGATGGGTTTCCAGGACCTGTCCCACGTTCATACGAGAGGGAACTCCCAGAGGATTCAGCACGATTTCCACGGGGGTTCCATCGGGAAGGTAGGGCATGTCCTCTTCCGGCACTATCCGGGCGATGACTCCCTTATTGCCATGGCGTCCGGCCATCTTATCGCCCACGGAAAGCTTCCGTTTCATGGCCACATAAACTTTAACCATCTTGATGACGCCCGGCAGGAGTTCATCCCCTTTTTCCATTCGGGTCAATCGCTCCTTGTGCAGGGAGCGAAGAATCTCGACTTGACGGTCTGTTCTGGCTTCGGCTTCAGAGAGCTCTTTTTCCGCCTGCTTCCCCTTGACGCTAATCTTTCTGAGCTCCTGATGGCTGAGGGTGAGCAAATCCTTACGGTTCAGCTTTTTGCCTTTTGCGGCAATCACATTCCCGGCCTCATCGGTCACCTTTTCAACGGTGATCTTCCCGGCCAAGACATCGACAATGCGCTTGCTGTTCTCTTCCTGAAGAATCCGAATTTCGTCTTCCAGGTCCTTCCCCAGACGCTCGATCTCCTGCTCCTCGATCTCCAGGGTCCGGGCATCCTTGTCCACACCCTTACGAGCGAAGATCTTGACATCGACCACCGTGCCCTCAATACCGGGGGGGGTGTAGAGCGATGCATCCTTCACCTCTCCCGCCTTCTCGCCGAAGATGGCCCGTAGCAACTTTTCTTCTGGCGTCAGCTGTGTCTCACCCTTGGGCATGACCTTTCCAACCAGAAGACTGCTCGGACCGATCTTGGCACCGATGCGAATGACTCCACTTTCATCCAGATCGGTCAGGATCGACTCACTGACGTTGGGAATATCGCGTGTGATCTCTTCAGGGCCAAGCTTGGTATCCCGAGCCTCGATGTCCAGTTCTTCAATATGGATCGAAGTGTACAGGTCATCCTTGACCATACGCTCACTGACCAGAATGGCGTCCTCGAAGTTGTAGCCTCGCCAGGACATAAAGGCCACTAGGACATTCCTTCCCAGTGCCAACTCTCCCTTTTCGGTACAAGGGCCATCGGCAAGCACCTGGCCTTTTTGAACCGGGTCACCTTTGTGAACCAGGGGCTTCTGATTAATACAGGTGTTTTGATTGGAGCGTTTGAACTTCGTCAGCTTGTAAATATCCACACCCGCGTCCTGGTTCTTGGTTCCCTCTTCAGCCAGGACACGAACGATGATCCGTTCTGCGTCGACGCTATCCACGACTCCTGATCGCCGGCACAGCAGGACTGCTCCTGAGTTGCGGGCAGCAACGTATTCCATACCGGTGCCCACAAAAGGCGCTTCTGCCTGAACCAGGGGCACGGCCTGCCGCTGCATGTTGGACCCCATCAAGGCTCGGTTGGCGTCATCATTTTCCAGAAAGGGGATCAAACTGGCCGCTACACTCACCAGCTGTTTAGGACTCACGTCAACGTACTCAACTTCTTCTCTGGGAACAAAAACAAAGTTCCCCTGATGGCGAGCGTTGACCCGCTCTCGTACGATCCGCTGATTCTTGTCCACCTCGACATTGGCCTGAGCAATGACGTGTTTATCCTCCTCCCAGGCGGTCAGGTAAAAGACATGGGTCTCGTATTCGGCAGGCTTCTTCCTTCCCGTCATCTTCTTATTCACGGAAATCACTTGGGCCTGCTTGCAGACTTCCCCGATCTTGAAGTTGGTACTTCCCCCATTGATGATCTTCACGTAGTCCACGATATTGCCGTCTATAATCCTGCGGTAGGGCGATTCGATAAATCCAAAGTCGTCGATCTTCGCATAGCAGCTCAAGGAGGAGATCAGGCCGATATTGGGCCCTTCCGGGGTCTCAATGGGGCAGATGCGTCCATAGTGGGTGGGATGAACATCCCGCACTTCAAATCCGGCTCTCTCTCGGCTCAATCCC
>JAZFTY010000524.1:0-2743 GCA_036446935.1 Acidobacteriota bacterium
GAGCAGATCCGTCTTGGCGATACCGAGATCTGGGAAATCACCAATCCCAACAGCCAGGCCCATCCCTTCCATGTGCACGGCGACTCGTTCCAGATCCTGTCGCGGGATGGCTCGCCCCCACCGGCACACGAGCTCGGCTGGAAAGACGTGGTGCTGGTCCGCCCCTTCGGGACCGCGCGCATCATCAAGCGTTTTCACGACTACGCTGATCCCGTGAACCCTTACATGTTTCACTGCCACATCCTCGAGCACGAAGACGTGGGGATGATGGGGCAGTTCGTCGTGGTGGACTCCGAAGCCCCTGCTGAGGAATAGGAGCCTGTTTCCGGGGGGAGCCTCGGTTGAGGTAAGGTGCTACCTCCATCCTTTTCCACACACCCATTTACACTCCAAGGCGAATGTGTGAATGAGCCCTTCCGCGTCAGTCGTTGAAAAAGATGGCGCGCCCGACAGGATTCGAACCTGTGACCTACGGATTAGAAGTCCCTTCTGGACTGAGCCGAATCATTAGAAAACATTAGGAAACACTACACTTAACCGGGTTTTCTGCCAATTCAAGAACCGAAAGATTAGGAAGAATTGAGAATCATAGAGGGAGTTAAATGGGAGACACTCTTCAGGAGAAAATGAACCCTAAGCTGTGCATCAGTCACAGATCCCTTTTTTTGCGCCCGCGGCAATCACGGTCTGTCATATCGCTCTGTATTGATGCGTTTTCCCCATCTTTCCCCCTCTTTTCATAACTTTTCATAATGTTTCATAACAAAAGGACAAACCGTCAACCATGACAAGACCACTAGCTCTTAGAATGATGCGCGAGACGATTTATTTCTACCAATCTCAGATTTTGCGCTTGGAGACTCTTTCTTTTAGGACGGGTATGAACAAATCAGAGATTTTGCGTGTCGCACTGGAGGCTTTTCTGAGATTTCATGGATTGAAGGATCCGGAGTTTCGGGTCCTACCGAATGAGATGGAAGAAGAGAAGGTCCCGGAATACAAGGAAAAGTTCATGGAGCCTTTTGTTGAAATTCTGCAGGAGGAGATGGCACAAGGGGCAGAGGTGGAGGATAAGGGACGGGACTAAAAATGAGACGACTGCAATTCCATCACCGAGAAATCATGCGCCGTCTGTTGAAAGGCGAAAGGCAGTGTGTCGTTGCGCGGGAGATGGGCATGAGTGAGGTTTCGGTTAGTCGGATCGTGAATGATCCGATCTTTCTGCGAGTATCGCTCAAGGTTCGGCAACGGACCGAACAGAAGCTGACAGACTTCCACAGTGAGATTGATCAGGCTGCGGATTTGGCTATTGATTATGTGAAGGAGGTTTTGGAGAACGAAAAGGCTTCACCACGCCTTCGGTTCGATGTAGCGAAGTTGGTGCTCGATAGGGCCGGTTCGAGGCCACACGACTGAATTCATCCGCCGCAACAGGTCTTGGAATCGAAAGCGGAGCGCGCGACCCTCAGTAGCAAGCGCTGGTTAGGCCGCAAGAACCTCAAACGCGACTGGCCGACATCTTTTCTGCTCAGTTCTCGAGCGCCTGATATACCGCATTGTTGAATTGCCGACGAATCGGGAAGAAGGCTGACCCGCGCAGTTGCGGCAGGAACATCGCCACTAGGTCTTCCTCTGGGTCGATCAAGAAATACGTTCCGAACGCACCACCCCAACCATACTCCCCGAGACTTCCCGGCATCTGTGATTCGGCGAGGTCGGTTCTTACGCGAACGCCGAGTCCGAAACCGTAGCCCCCCAGTCTGTAGCGTCGGCCACGCTGGACGGGAAGGTCCACTCCAGCCGGGAGGTGATCCATGATCATGAGTTCGACTGTCTTGGGGCCTAGCAGGCGGACCCCGTCGAGCTCACCCCCGTTCAACATCATCTGAGAAAAGCGGAGGTAATCATTGGGTGTCGAGAAGAGACCACTAGAGCCTAGTGGTGCGTTCGGTAGCTTTAGATCCCGAGGCCGTGCCTCCGGCCACAGTTCTTCCGTCACACCTTCTTCATTTACGGAGTAGGCTGCAGGTACCCGATGGGCCTCCTTCTCTGGCACGAAGAACCGGGTATCTATCATGCCGAGAGGCCGAAAGATCCGCTCCTCTAGGAAAACCTCGAAGGGCTGTTTAGAGAGGACCTCCACAAAGTACCCGAGAATGTTCGTCGCTCTGCTATACCGCCACTCGGTTCCTGGAGCGTAGGCGAGGGGCAGCTTCCCGACTTCGGCCATCATCTGTTTGAGAGTGAGGTCAGGGTCAGTCCAAACCTGCTCGTGCCGGGGATCCTGCCTGGTCGGCAATCCAGCTGTGTGGGTCAGGAGATCCCGGACGGTCATCTCCCTTACTTCGCCCCCCTCCGCTGACATGGTTTCTGGCTGCATTCCGGCCAATTCCGGGATGTACCAAGACACGGGATCTTCCAGTTGGAAGAGCCCCTCCTCGTAAAGCATCAGAACGGCGACGCTTGTAATCGGTTTGGTCATTGATGCCATTCGGAAGATAGCATCCTTCATCATTGGCTGACTTTTCGCCATGTCCATCCGACCCAGGGTGCGGAAATGTACCAGCCTTCCTTTTCTTGCGATCGCGACAATGACACCGGCCATCCGGCCATCAGCGATATATGATTCGAATAGGGCGTCCACCCGGCTAAGCCGATCCGTGGATAGACCGACAGATTCGGGCTCCGCCGCCGGGAGAGTTTGGGCAAACCCGTTCGCTGACAGGCTGACCGAGAGGAACGC
>JAZFTY010000525.1:0-11140 GCA_036446935.1 Acidobacteriota bacterium
CGCTGTTGCCATTCATGAAGTTGGCCACCAATACCGTGGGGCTTCCGGCCGAGGTCGAGGGAATGTGCTGGAGCGGGTAGACCCCAAAGCCAAAGCTGGAAGAGAAGACCTGGGCGGCACCGACCACATCGGGTGCCTGAATCGTAAACTCCAGGGTCAGATTGCCACCGTCGGTCGTATAGGGCAGCGTGACTCCCGGAAGCTGATCCAGGATGTCTTCGGCCAACTTGATGTTTAGTGACGATCTGGCTGCCAGGTTTCCCAGGCTGAACGGAGTGGTGGTTAGCTCTTGGGCCGACCCGTTTTTCAGGGGTAGTGAAAACACTCGGACAGTCACCTCCCCGGCACTTGCCGAAGGATTCCAGAGGTACACCCGCGAATTGAGCACATCGTCGTTGCCGTTCATGAAGTTGGCCACCAATATCGTCGGACTTCCAGCCGAGGCGGAGGGAATCTCTTGGAGTGGGTTGGTACCAAAGGCAAAGCTGGAAGAGAAAACCTGAGCGGCACCGACCACATCGGCTGCCTGAATCGTAAACTCCAGTGTCAGATTGCCGCCATCGGTGACGTAGGGCGTTGTGATCGACAGGGGTATCAGAATGTCTTCGACCAACTTGACGTTACGTGCCGATTGGGCTCCCAGGGATACAAGATTAAACGGTGTTGTGGTCAACTCCTGGGCCATGCCACTGCTCAAGGGCAGTGAGAACACTCGAACAGTCACATCCGCGACACTTGCTGACGGGTTCCAGAGATAGACCCGCGCGCTGAACGCATCGCTGTTGCCATTCATGAAGTTGGCCACCAATACCGTGGGGCTTCCGGCCGAGGTCGAGGGAATGTGCTGGAGCGGGTAGACCCCAAAGCCAAAGCTGGAAGAGAAGACCTGGGCGGCACCTCGCACATCGGCCGCCTGAATCGTAAACTCCAGAGTCAGGTTGCCGCCGTTGTCTGTGTAGGGCGTCGTGATCCCCGCAGGTATCAGGAGATCGTCAGCCACATTGATGTTCATGGCGGACTTAGTTCCCAAGAGGCCGAGATCCAGCGGTGCGCCTGTCAGCTCCTGGGCCGAGCCATTGCTCAGCGGAAGTGTGAAAATGCGCACCGTCACGGCCCCGGCGCTTGCAGAGGGATTAAACAGATAGACACGCGAGTTTAACGCCGCATCGTTGCCGTTTGTAAAGTTGGCAACCAAGACGGTGGGAGTTCCGCTCGAGGTGGGCGGAATCTCCTGCAGAGGATAGGTGCCAAAGGCAACACTGGAAGAGAAGACCTGAGCGGCACCCCGTACATTGGCCGCCTCGATCGTAAACTCCAGTGTCAGGTCGCCCTCGTTATCCGTGTAAGGCAGGGTGATTCCCAGAGGAGTCAGGATATCTTCGGCCAACTTGACATTGAGCGCCGATCGGGCTCCCAGGGACCCAAGATTGAGCGGTGTGGTGGTCAACTGCTGGGCCGTGCCGCCCGTCAGCGGAAGTGTGAAGACGCGCACCGCCACGTCCCCGGCACTCTGGGAGGGATTAAACAGATAGACACGCGAGTTCAACGTCGCATCGTTGCCGTTTACAAAGTTGGCCAGTAAAACCGTATCCGCCCCACAGTCTAGAGTTGATAGCTGATTCAAGTCCCGCGAAGGGGCCTGGAAGGGAATGAGGGTAAGGCTCTGCAGTTCTGCGTTGGTAAGGCTTGGTGCTCCGTTGTCAGTCGTAATTTCCAGGTTGGTAAAGCTGAACTGATTCGACAGGACTTCACAATACTGCTGTAGTCCAAATGCATTTTCATTGGTGAGATACTCCACATTAAATATGGGGATATCGCGAGCTGCAAAGTCCAAGTAGGCATCACCTGTGAACTTGAAGTCAGTGATTCGGGGGTCGCCACTACCCAGGGTGTCTACAAATGGATTGTCTTCCTCACCATCACCTTTGAAAAAAAAGTCTTCGGCACCGAGCCCGTCAATAGAGTCGAAATAGGCACTGGCTACTTCCGCCTGCGAAAGGGCACCGTCATTGTTGGTATCGATTGAGCCGAGGGGGATATCACCATCCCCCAATGCCTCATCATTGTCCCTGTCAAGAAAAACCACCCCATTCATCACGCTAATAAACGGATCGGAAGCGTCCAATTGGAGGTCTTGATTTTCGTCGAGATTCCCTAAAGCGTCTCGGTAAACGCTCTCACCGTTTTGCGGAAAAACCAGAAAATCAGGCTTGCGTGCCTTCACCCAGGACGATAGTTGCTGAATGAAAAGAACCATCTCCAATGCGGCTGTTGGACGAGTTCCATCTCCATCGAGATTGAACTGCTGGTAGCCATCGATATCATCCAGGTAAGTGCCGTCAAATCCGGCTTCCAAAATTCGCTCCAGGTAATTATCTCGCCCAGGTTTCGAAGTACTTACCCAAGCAGGAAGTGGTTCATCTCCGAATAGAATACTTTGCCATTCAGAGGACCAGAATTTGACGAAGAAGGTTCCTGGGAAGCTGGGATTTTCGGGTCCCACTATTTGTTCTCCCTCGACCGCACTGAACGGTGATAAATCATTAGGATTCTGATCGTAAAAGCGCCCGGCGTCGGCTGAGCCAATTTGCATGTACGCCAGCACAATCTTTGATGCGTCTTTCAATGCCTGGATCTCATCAACAGAGAACTCCCCTTGTTCACTACCGTCACGGGAGTAATCGATGACAGCAAGATCAACCTTGGTATTATTTTGGAGGGGAATTAAATCAATACTGCCAGCAGTGGCTCCCTGTAGCTGAAAAGCCCAATGCCTGACCGCTTTCCCATTCAAGCTCACCATGTCACCTGCTGGATAAAGTGTAGAAGTAAAGAGATTACTCAAAAGCAGCAAAAGAACGACCGTTCTCGGAAGGTTCGACCACTGATTGGCGCATGCTCTTTCCAGATACAAAGTTACATCTCCGTCAAATAAAGCGTGCGAGTCGTTAGGTGTCTTGGGTGAAATGGTCGGGGAGTACCTTGATCGAGACCTCACGCTTCAGGTTCGTATCCTCAGCTCGTACCCCTCTTCCATACCGCCTTGGCCGATCTTTTCTAAGACTTTGTAATGGATAACGGTCGTCCCGACCATGAAAAAGCCCCCTGCCTCTAGTTGTACATAACGAATGGTCCCGAAATGATAAGCCTACAGGGAGTTTAAAGCAATGCAAACGCGGGAATCCTACAGGCGTCTGGGGTTTCTGAAAAGAAGGACTCGCCGAGCCGTCCCACAACCCTCCCCCCGGTCACCGAAAGCCGCATAAAATGGGGCTTAGCCTTGGTCCGAATCTCCTGTGCCACAAACAAAAGGATCCGGAACGCCCCCAGGGAGGTCTGGATGGGTCAGCCACCGCCCGGATCGGTCAGTCCTGGAAGCTGGCCGGTCACTAGCCGGTCACCGGTCGTCGTTCACTAGTCGCAGATCGGTTTCGATGTGCTTCGATAGAAGAGATTGGACCAATTTTCAGCTGGAGACCCGGATTCCCATACTGAGATCTTTGAATCAGAGGTGCGAGCGGAAAATAACTGTATTTGCTATATGCCCTTGGCCGAATCCACTTTCTAACCGCCTTCACGCCGACTTGAACGCAACCGACCAACCGGACGGGCGGGCACATGTCCGGTTTGCCGACTATACGTCCATGTGACGGTATTCAGGCCGGTAAGAGAAGCGGAAGTTATTTGTATGCAGCAGGTTACTGATATTTATGGTGGGGAGGGTGGATGGGGTGCACTAACCCACCATAAAATGGCGTCAAATCACGGCTCAAGGCTCATCCGCAGCAGCAGATCTTGGAAGCGAGGGTCGTCGCGGGCTCGGCGGAAGTCGCTACCTACCAGGAACAAGTAAACGGATGGTGCCGTCGTGCTTATTCATGATGAAGACCTGTCCATCCGGTCCCGCACCGTAGCGCAAGTCCGCACGCGCAGCCGGTTGCTTGCCCTGTTCGCGATTCTTCTCCTGGATTAGCTGGAGTAGCGTTTTTGCTTCGCCATCGTGGATGAGCAACACGCGGCGGATGGCCGCCTGTCCACCAGTCGGCAGATTGTCGGCGTCGATATGGAAGATCTCTCCGCTGGGCAGATCGCCCCACAACACCCGGTTCGCCAGCTGTGGGATGGCGTTTCCGCGGTAAACGTAGACGCCGGTGGCGGCTGTGCTGGTGCGACCAGTTGGAGGAGACCGCTCGACCAGGAGCGGGTCGACATGGTCGTACTCGGCGACGGGATAGGTGACGCGGGAATCACCGCGCTGGTTGGCGAGGCTCACCTCGGCACGGCTGATAAACCCGAAGCTCCCCTCCCAGTCGTTCCAGCCGAAATTGGCGCCCGCGGTGACCAGGCTGATTTCCTCGACGATGTTCTGGCCGATGTCCGTGAAGAACATGTTGCCGCTGGCGGAATCCCAGGCAAAGCGCTGGGGATTGCGAACGCCATAGGCATAGATTTCAGCGAGAGTGGTGTCGTCGCTGTCGTTGACGAACGGATTATCGGCAGGGATTCCGTACTGACCGTTGGCGCTGTTGGACCCGAGCGGATCGATGCGCAGGATCTTCCCGAAGCCTGAGTTGAGATTCTGCGCCAGGCTGAGCGGATCACCCCCGCTGCCGCCGTCGGCGACCCCGACGTAAAGCAGGCCGAAATCCGCGTCGCCGGGCGACGCCAGTGGGTTGAATCCGATTTGACCGCCGTTGTGATTACGGAAAGGCTGCTCGAAGCGAATCAGTTCTCGGGGAGTGCCGCCATCATAGGTTGCGGCGCCGGGAGTCCGGGCGGTCCATTCCAAAAGGACCGTGTCGTGCGAGTTGTCTTCGCCGCCGGCGACGACGTCGGGCGTAGGATCGGTGTTGCTCGTGTCCGTCCAGATGTAAAACTTGCCGAACCCGGGTGTGCCGCCCTGGCCGAACTGTGGATGGAAGGCAAAGCTCTGCATGCCCCGCTCCCTTCCGGTCGACTCGACACTAACCTCCCAGTGGCCGGCGTTGACATCGAGATACCGGGTAACGGTCCGGCCGTCGTAGCTGAGGCTGTACAGTGGGCCGCGCATGTCATTGACAAACATCCGTCGCGTGCCGGGCTCATCGACCAGCAGCATCACGCGCGCCGCCTGGCCATCCATGTCCGGGATGGACGCAAACTCGATGAAATCGACGTTGATGACGCCTTCCACCGCTGCGATCGGTGTGGGAAAAGGATCGTTCGTCGTCTGGGCGAACGCGGGATTAAGGAATGGGGAAAATGTTACCGCTACCAATAGAATCCGGAATATCTGAATTGCCCAATGGCCCATCCCACCGCCGCCTAGCTTCTCTGTGATCTTGTAGTGGGAGAGTGTTTTACCAATCATTTGTCCTAAGTGAGACAGATGGTAATGACCTACAAACAAATTCGTGTCCTCGTGACGATCCAACACGCTACTGCCCGGTCCAGCTAGCCCGCAGTGCAGCGCGGTCGACCTTCTTCCCTCGAAGGTAGACGGCCGCGATTCGCCGCGTATTCATGATGTCGTCGAGCGGATTCGCGTCCAGCACAATGAAGTCCGCGCTTTTGTCGGCTTCCACCGTGCCGACGTCAGCGAGTTGCAGCAGCTCGGCCGAATTGCGGGTCGCGGCCGTGATGACCTCAGCCGGCGACATCCCCGCGGTCACCATTTCCACCATCTCCATGGGCACTCTCCAAGCGATGCCTCCGTCCGTGCCAAAGGCGATCCGGACGCCCGCCGCATGGAGCCTTCCCAGATTGCGGGCCTGGATTCCGAACGCCTCCTGGCGGTCCGGCCGGTCCGTACTCGCCGCCTGAAGTTGCTGCAACTCTTCGGCGGGGACGGTCTCGGCGAGCCAACTCAGGTCCATCGCCAATCCTTGATCGGGAAGGTTCGGCACCAGGACCACGTTCGGGCGTTCCTTGAACAGCTCGATGACCTCCTCGTCGATGTCCCGGTCCCGGATTCCATGAGCGAAGGCGTCGATGCCCGCCCGCAGGAGCCCCTTCGCATCCTCGAGGGTAAAGATATGGGCCGTGACGCGGAGGTTGTGCTGGTGGGCCTCGTCGATAATTGCGCCATATAGGGCAGGACTCAACTTTTCATACTGGCCATTCCGGTCGTCGACCCAGATCTTGACCAGGTCGACCTTCCTTTCGGCCAGCTCCTGGATGGCCTTCCTTGCCTCGTCTTCGCTGGTGATCCAGTACGGCTCCTCGGCGCGCCCCGGCTCCGGTGTCGTAATCCCACGCCCTGCGGTGCGCAAACGCGCGGCGTTGGGGATCGTTTCTTCCCGTAACTGGAAGGCCAGCTCGTCGGCATCATGGCCAAGGCTCATCGCCACCCCGACCCCGTAGTAGGCTAGATGCTGTAACTGATCAACGGCGTCCTGTCGAGTCTTTGCCAGGTGCTTGTGGGTGTCGATGATCGCCGGCATGACGGTCTTGCCGGTCAGATCCACACGCGTCGCGCCCTCCGGAACCTCGAGCTGCCCTCTTCGGCCGACCGCGGTGAACCGATCATTCTCAACAATGAATACGGCATCCTCGATGGGCTGGCTGCCATCCCCGACAATGAGCCGGGCCCCCTCGAATACCGTTGCGGCTGTCGCTGGCGGCGCCTCCGTCTCCGGCGTTGAACAACCCGTCGCCAGGATTAGAGCGATCGAAAACAGACCTGTAAGGAACATCACATAACAGGATTTGGAATGTAGACTGCGCATAGAAGCCTCCTTCCCAGAAGGGAAACGCGATGATCAATGAAAATTGTGCGGTTCTATCCGGGCATTGATAGCCAAGTAAAAGCCCCCCCCCATACCGCCCTGGCCGATTTTCTCCAGGATTTTGTAATGGCTGATGGTCTCGCCGACTATGATGCTCTCCCCTTCTGTGTCGCTGAAGTTCCTTAGATGATACGGCTAGAGGGTTTTGAAGGCAATCTCAGTTCGATTTCGGATCAGCTTGTGAAGACCACAGCAAAGGGGAGTTTCCCCATTGATCAGCAGAGCCGGCGGCCCTATAATCTGGCTCAACAAAGAGCATATTGAAGTTCAACAGACAAGGGAGGTATCGAATATGCAGGGCAAAAGAGTCCTTATGGTCGTGACCCTGGGGGTGGCAGGTTGGCTAGTGATCCCTCTGCTGGCACGGGTCCAGCAGCCCGGGCCGGAGGCGGGCTACTCCCTTGCTGAAGGAAATGGGAAGGCCTTGGTCGCTGCTTCATGCGTCGGATGTCACTCGATGGGAACCTCCCTGAGAAGGGGCAGAAGCAGAGAGGAGTGGGTGACAACAGTCAATGACATGGTTTCTCGAGGAGCGCCGATTGTCCCTGCAGATGCAGAAACCATGATCGACTATCTGGCTGAACACTACGGGCTGGACTTCGTCCCTCCACTGGACCAGTTTGTTATGGTCTGGGTCGATCGGCAGGGGAATGTGGAGCCGCTGGCGGCACCCCCCGGAGCCTACAACCGGCCGATGCTCTCACCCGACGGCCTGCAGGTGGCCGTGGACATCCCTTCGGACACATCGGATATCTGGATTTATGACATCCCCAGCGCTGAGCTGAGACGATTAACCTTTGAGGGAAACAATCGGTCTCCCACCTGGAGTAACGACGGCCAGTGGGTGGCGTTTGGATCGGATCGGCATCAGTCTCCTGAGGGAGGACGATCCTACCGGGACGACCATGAAGCCTATCGGAAACGGGCCGATGGGAGTGGGGAAGCGGAACGTCTGACGGATGCTGAATTCAACCACGGGCCTCAACGCTGGACCCCGGACGGCAAGACTCTCTCCATCTCCGAGATTCACCCCGACACCGGCCGGGATATCTGGATGCTTCCCTTTGAGGGGGACCGAACGCCCTGGCTCTTCGTCGCGACCCCCGCTCTGGAAGGGGGCGTTTCTTTTTCAGCCGATGGAAACTGGGTGGCCCACACCTCCGGTGTGACCGGCCAACGTGAGGTTGTGGTCCGCGCCTTTCCCGAGGCCGAGCCGGTCCATCAGGTGTCCACGGGGGGAGGAATCGAAGTGGTCTGGCCCCTTAACAGCAAAGAACTCTTTTACCGCAATGGGAATAAACGGATGGCGGTGGAGATCACCACCGGTCCCACCCTGACGGTGGGTACTCCCCGAGTCCTGTTTGAGGGCGATTTTGTCAATAGTCCCGGCTCCCGAGCCTACTGGGATGCTACCCAGGACGGTCAGCGTTTCCTCATGCTCAAAAAGGTGGAGTAGCCCGCACGGGCCGGTGTCCGGTTTGAAATCAATTCAAATGACCCTCTATTTTGGTTTGAGTTGGCTGGAGTGAGCTGGAGTGAGTTTGGCGCGGGTACACTTCGGGCACACTTCGGGCACAATTGGGCAGATTTTGGCCCATTTGAAGGTGATTTCGCTAGAGTAAAAGTGACCCGGATTGGGGGGCAATGATCGAGTAAAAGTGACCCACCCCAATCAGACCTCTGTCCTCTATCCCGTCAGCGAAAGTGGGACAGATAAGGACCGAGAGTTAAGAGACAGTTGAGAGGCTTGAGGGGGTGGGATCCCTTGCCGAAAGCGATGCCCCAAGCGGGACAGGTACAGTTGCACAGAGTATGCCGACCCTTCGGAGGAAAGACGATACCAAACGAGAGGAGACTGTGGTAGAAGGTTTCGGAAAGCCCTACACTAGGAATCTGGCCAACGAAGGTAGTTCAACCACGAGGGGTTGAACCAACCGAGACTCGATCCCTTAGGAGGACGAAGATGACTCTAGCCGATCCAGTCATTGTGGTTCCAGGCATCACCGCCAGTTATCTCCGGGACGAATACCCCATACCGGCGGAGTACGTGTGGAAAGTGGTCCGGAAGAGCTACCAGCGTGTGACCCTACATCCCGACAACCTGGATTACGAGGCGATCGAGCCTGCACGCGTGCGCGCTGACCAACTCTTTGAAGTGGCCTATGAGGAATTCATCGAAGAACTCCGGTACAATCTGAGTCCGAGCTTAGACCGCCCTGTACCGGTCTTCCCCTTCATCTACGATTGGCGTAAACCCCTTGAGAAGATCGAGGACTCCTTGGCCGCCTTCGTGGAAGAGGTAGTGGGGCGCACCAAGTTACTTGGCCACTACCACACAGCAGGATATGCCAAGAACCCCCGCGTCAACCTTGTCGGACATTCCATGGGTGGCCTCATAATCACCGGATACTTGGCTGCGGCAGGGGGAAAGGCGCCCATCAACAAGGTAGTCACCCTGGCCACACCCTATCAGGGCTCCTACGAGGCCGTGATTCAGGTGACTACTGGAACGGGGAATCTAGGTACAAAGGCACCGAGCTCAAGAGAACGAGACGCCGCCCGAGTGACCCCGGCACTCTACCATCTGCTCCCTAGCTTCGGTGGAGCCGTGAGCGCCCCTCCCGGCACTCCTAAATCTTTGTTCAACCCCAAGGCGTGGCAGCCAACGATCGTGGACTCGATTGCGGAGTTCATCCGCCTGTCCGGTCTACCGCTGGACGGACGAAGGAAGAAGTCCGAGCGTCAGAAAGAGGCCGCTGCTCTTTTCGGAAAGATGCTCAGCGCCGCCAAGAAACACCGGACACGCATAGACAACTTTCAGCTCCCCAACGCGGGGATGCAGCCAAGGGACTGGCTGGCTGTCATTGGGACGGCGGCCACAACCCGTGTTCGCCTCAACGTCGAAATCCGGCATGGAGCGCCACATTTCCTGCTAAGCTCGAAAGACCGTCAAGACCAGTGGAGCAACGCCAACCCAGTCAAAGCTCGTCAGACGGGCGACGGGACGGTCCCGTTAGAAGGCGCCATCCCCAAGTTTCTGGACCAGTCCGAACTCGTCTGCGTGACACCCGACGATTACGGATATTGGGAGATCGAGGACAAAGTCCTCACGAAAGTCTCCGGATTCCATGGACTGTTACCCAACATGAACATGCTCCACCGTCTGATCGTGCGCTTCTTTACTGGGGCCTCCGATCGGCGAGGCAATACTTGGGGGTACCCTGTGCCAGGCGTCGAGAAGTGGAGTCCACCATTAAAGTTAAAACCGAAAAAGCGTGAGATCAAAGAGTAGTGTAGTGGTCCAGCGATCTTTATGGTGGATTCGACCAGGAGCAACCTGTTGATAATTTGAATGTTATCGTACCGGGCGTCGTGACGAATCACCTTCCACTTGCTCTCGCCGTCGATCGGACCACGTTGGGAGTTGACGATGACTTCTATTCCCTTACACCGCAAAAGTTCAGAGATGGATCGGGCTCGAGTAGGGTCTTCCTCAGACGCATCCCGAGGACTGATACCCACACGCTGAGAACGGCCACGAAAATCGGTAGCGAAGCGAACCCCACGATCTTTCTTTTGGTGTGTTTCAATTCAACTACCATTAACATTGTGAATCCTGCAAGCACACTACATCAGCCGAGATGTCAACCTCATGCGAGGCACCAGAACGACCGACATAGACCTTCCCCGAGAACACCTGAGCGTCTTTGTGCGAGGCCTCTAGTTCTGCCTTGAACAGTTCTAGCACGTGGTCTTCGAACGCTCGCCACCGGCTCGTGACCGCTGATTGTGAAGAACGAGATTCTTCAGGCAATCCTCTCAACCGTCCTTTCGCCACTTGGACGTATAACGCCCTTACCGGAAAGTGGATTGAAGGACCCCACTGGCGGTCCATTGGACGGTTTACCGACTTTACGGCCAAGTGGACTGGCCCGAACCGCTGAAATCGTGCGCCCATTTTTGGCCCGCTTCAAAACTCAATCTTTCGTCATCTTTCACTTGTTTGGATTGGCAAACAATCCGGGAACTGGTTGATAAATATAAGCTTTTCGTCATGAATCGAGTGAATTTGGTTCAGACTCAAAATCTGGCGAGGGGTGACTCTCGTGGAGGTTCGACTCCCCCCTCCGGCACCATGTTTTCCTTCCAGAAAACACTTATGTCCCCTTTTCAGATTCTAGCCTGACCCTTCGCCCTGTGGGTCCCACGACACACCTCAGCCACCACCCCGCACTGTGCGGAGCACCCATATCTTGCCCGTTGAAGGCTCGGAGTCTGCCATGCAAAGGGGTTTAAAAGTTAGAATGAAGTCATGCGTGGCGCATGGGATTTCAAGTGGGAATTGATCAGGAAACCCACTCTCCTATTCCTGC
>JAZFTY010000526.1:0-2161 GCA_036446935.1 Acidobacteriota bacterium
TTGATTTGAGAGTCCTTGGCATGAGTCAGGATCCTTTCTTTTTTTATATAAGGTTCAGTGAAATCATCTACTTACACCATCGAATCATCCACTGCCATTTGCAAAATACTCCTCCGAGAGTCCCAGTATGTTGTGCTTGCCGATCATCGTCAACCCCTGCGTGGGGACCAGGGATGGTCCACTAGACTTATTTTGGGCAAATTGATCCCACCCTTAAAAACTCCCTTTTAGTGGCAATTTCGTGCTAAACGGCAATTTCGTGTAAAATGGTCACTCAATGGTCACTAAGACCCCCTATTCTTCAAGTAAGATACATATAAAGTAGGAGGAAATCGGAATAACGATGGTTACTTTGACCGATTCAGCCAAAGAGCAAATTTCAACCGCCCTGTCCAAACAGGAAGATAAAGCTGCACTTCGGGTGGAAGTCACAACCAACGGCACCAGTGAGTTTTCCTACGGTCTTAAGCTGATCAGCCTGGACGAGAAAACCCCTGAAGATGTGACGGTTGAAGGAGGAGAGTTCCAGATCGTGGTTGACCCCAAGAGTGCTGAATACCTGAAAGGGGCAACCATTGATTACGAAGACAAAATCGTGAGAAGCGGATTCAAGTTCCTGAACCCCAACAAGCCGGAGGTCCCCAAGTTGGGCGACGGTCCTCGATCGGACCTTACGGGACCTGTAGCCGAACAGATCCAGCGACTCATCGATACCGAGCTGAATCCGGCCGTGGCCGCCCATGGCGGAAAGATTCAGTTCCTTGGGGTTCGGGACAACAAGGCCTATTTGACCTTCGGAGGTGGATGTCACGGTTGCGGGATGGTAGACGTGACCCTCAAGCAGGGTGTTGAGCAGAGAATCCGAGAGCTCATTCCGGAAATTGAGGAAGTGATCGATTCTACGGACCACAGCACCGGCGAGAATCCCTTCTACACCTAGCCCGGCTGTCGAGCTGAAAAGGAACACCCCTCCTCAGTGGCTGAGAAGGACCTGTTTTCTTGACTTTCATCCCTCATTATTATTGGCTGTGAGTAAAAGAAGGGGTTAAAAACATCATTTTGCAGGGATTTCGTGGAAATATTGTCTTGCCCGCAACCATTTGATATAAGTCCAAAGCTTTTGAGGTGCAGTAAATATGGTTAGAAAACTGCTTCTGGTATTTCTTTCACTTCCCCTACTCGTCCTGCCCTCCTGCAATGGCGAAGCCTCGACGGCCACCTTTAATCGTATTGATAAAAACCAGTTCGTCACCATTGCCTCGGTACCTTTCGAGGGGCCGTTACTGTATGAGAGGAGTCAAGTTTGGATCGGACCGGATGCTGAGTTGGGTCGGCTCGTGGTGGAACGGATCGCTGAATCCCTAGAAGGGGGAGACGAGATTGAAGGCAGGTGGATTGGAATGCAGCATGGGACTCTAGCGACCACCCTTGCCAACTCGGAGGTGGATATTGCCATGGGCGTGTTTGGAATCACCGAGGCTCGAAAAGAGCTGGTGGCCTTTTCCGAACCCTACTACACCTCCCAGCTGGTCCTCGTCATCAATCCCACCCACCGGGATGTCAGACCCGATGCTCTGGATGGGCTGGAGGTTGGTGTTCGGGAAGGTACCGCGGTTGAGGAACTGGTGAATGAGAAATTCGGCGGAAGCACGATCGTCCCTTTCAAGAACCTGGACGATGCCATTTTAGCCCTGAGAAGGGCCGAGATCGGTGCCGTCATTGATGATCAGTACATGGCCGCTTTCGCCCTGGCCACGGTGCCCGGAGCGGGACACCTTGAAATCGTCCCCGAAGTCGTGGGGACTGTAGACACGGCAGTCGCAGTACAGAAAAAAGACACTCGTTTACTGGAAATGATCAATGAGGTCATTGCCCGGGTCAAGTCTGAAGACCTTTACAGCCAGTGGCTTCAGGAGGAAGCCGAGGCTCAACTGGCTCAAGTCCAGGAGCGCCATCCGGAGAGATTGGAAACGGCCCGTCAGGCCGTACTGCCCCGGCGCGTGGTCATCCAGGTCAGCAAGGACAGCAACAACGATTTTGACATCTATCGAATGGCCAACTTGACCTTTACTCTCATCGATGAAAAAAGTGGCCAATCCTACAATTCCTCCCGGATCGATTTCAAAGGCAGTACGGGAAGCGCCAGCGTCACCCTTCAGCC
>JAZFTY010000527.1:0-5512 GCA_036446935.1 Acidobacteriota bacterium
TAAGGCTCATATCCGGTTGCTTCAATCCGAAGATCATGTTGACCATCGAGAATGGTATAGCGGTCTCTCTGGGTAGCGAAGTCGCGGGCACTTCCAATGAGCATTCCATCGATGTAAACAAGAGCCTTTGCCGGGTGGACCTGGAAAATCAAATCGGTCGTATTGGCTCGTACAATCTCCGTATCGATAGGGCCAACAAGATCCAGAAGATATATTTTTTGGCTTGTTACGGGGTGGGCGTGGGGCACTGCTCCCTGATATTGCCGGGAATGAAGAGGAGGGGCATAAATCGAGGGAGTTGAATGAAGGTGGCTCCGGACGTACAGATCAGGCCGGAAGTAAAACAGGGTGCGGGAAGGAGGGAAGAAGTGTCCCTCAGGCACGCGAAGAAAGAAGTGATCCCCTCTAAGAGGGACGGAGAAGGCCAGAGTGGCAAAGAAGAGTAAGAAAAAGCCTCTCATTATCATCATGGGCCTTTTTCTATTATAGATGGGACTACCCGCAAAAAGTTAATTCCGTGCCAACATTCTCTCACGAAAGCACGAAGTCAAGAAGTCACATCAACCACCCCACAGACCAAGCCAGTTCCCTCACTTCTGGCCGGGTCGAAATCATCTTCCTCCGCTTCGACGACGACTGCCTTACCGACGACGGAATTCGGTCCCTCTGAAAGGCTGATGAAGTCGACAGTTATCTGAAAGCTGGCATGACCCTCAGCATCTGCCTCAATGTTCCCCAAGTCGCCGGCGTGATGGGTGGGGGAATCAGGAGCTCCATGTTGGAAATTGCCTGGATTCAAGTGGCCTCCGGCACTGCTTGCATCAGGTGAGCTGCAATCCCCTTCGTGGATATGGATCCCATGTTTGCCGGGCGCCAAACCACTGACTTTAACAACAATTTTGACGGTTCCGTTCGTCTCCTCGAAGGTTGCGATTCCGTTGGTTTCGTTTCCTTCGGTGGGAAACAAGTCGGCCAGGGCCGTAGCCACGACTTGCGGTGGCGCGGATACTTCTTCGATGGTTTCCGGTGTTTCGTCGGGTGTTGAGGCACAATAGGCAAGAAAACCTACACTCAACAGCAAAATGAGTAAAGAAACTGCATTCCTGTCCATTTGCAACCCTCCTGATGCCTGTTCAGGGTCTCATTATAGGGGCATTTCGGACGACTGCAAATGGATCTTCCCAGGGTTGCAAACGAGGCCCAGTGCCTTTTGTAGGTCATCAGGTTGAACTTGGTCCCCGTCCAGCCCTGTGCTAATATGCGGAGCCTATACACTTTTGGGAGGAGAGTATGAAAAGATCTAGAACCAGACCAAGGTTGTTCGTTCTTCTATGTTCGGTTGTTTTCTTGGCAGCTGCTTGCACTACAGCACCTGAGCCGCCGGCGGGATTTCAGCCGGAGGTCTTGCCGCTTCCGGCAGAGGCCTCTGACTATGCTCCCATATCGAGTTATGCGGCCATGGATATTCCAGCAGACAATCCCATGACAGCCGAAAAAGTCGCTCTGGGGCGGCAGTTGTTCTTTGACCAGCGACTGAGCGGAGATGGCGAACGCTCTTGTTATGGTTGTCATGAGAATGATAAGGGTTTATCGGATGGAAGGACCACAGCCCTGGGTGCCTTCGATAAAGTTCTGTCTCGCAACTCTCCTACGCTGTGGAATATTGGATATCATGCGGAGTATTACTGGGATGGCCGCTCCAAACCGCTGGCCTCTCAGGCCCTGGCCGCTTGGAGAGGCGGAAATATGGGCGCAGATCCGGATGAAGTCGTCTCCGAGCTCAATAGTATCGAGGGATACCAGGATCAGTTTCAGGCCATTTTCAATGAAGATGCCACTCCCGAGAACGTTTCCAAAGCGTTGGCCGCTTATATGCGGACAATTATCAGCAACGACACCCCGTGGGATCGCTGGCAGGCTGGAGATGAATCAGCAGTGAGCGACTCAGCCAAGCGCGGTTATGAGGTGTTCCAGAATGCGGAGTGCAACAATTGTCACGATGGTGTTCTTTTCACCGATCTTCAATATCACAACGTCGGGATCGGAATGGATGCAGAGGAACCGGATCTTGGGCGTCATAAGGTCACCGAAGAAGACAGTGATCGCGGGGCCTTTAAGACTCCGACCCTGAGGGATGTCAGTCAGTCGGGTCCTTATTTTCACAATGGCAGCTCCGCTACCTTGGAAGAAACCGTCGATATCATGCTGGATGGTGGAAAAGACAACCCCTACCTGGATCGCGAGAACCTGAAGAAAGTCGATCTTTCAGAGGCGGAAAGAGAAGATTTGCTGGAGTTCCTACGCTCCTTGGACGAGTCTGTAGAACTGAAGGCACCCCCACTGCCGTAGAGGTTGACGGTTCGGGCAAGCCACCGGAAACTGTCTCAAATATCGGTTGATCCAGGTTGGTTACGTAGGGGCGCACAGACGTGCGCCCCTAACAGTCGTTGAGCAGCGTTTGTGGGCGCACGGCTATGGCGGCCCTACAGGCCTCAATCAAGATCAAGTGGGAGTCCAACCGGCCCGTCCCTGCCCCGCTTTGTGACGAGAACCTGCCCATACCCCGCTAGATCATCACCTTGGTTTGGTACCATTCGGCAATTTCCTGAGAGTCCTGTTTTACCTTCTCAATGAGTTCAGGCGGGTGCAGGGGTTTAGCATAAGGGGCAAAGCTGAGTACCAGCCGTGAAGGGTATTCCAGTGTTTCACTGGCCAGATTCAGTACGACTCCACCATTTTCGGCCTTGGTCACGGAAGAACCCCATCGTTCTTTGATCCAGGGGGCTACTTTGGAATCGAAATAAATCTCAATTCGGCGAGATCCCATCGACTTCAAGAAGTTGTGTTTATATTTGTTGGTTTCCACCTCCTCTGGAGGGGTGAATTTGTCACGAAAAAGTTCCACGGACAGAATGCGGTCGAATTTGAAGGTTCTCAGACCCTCCCGCAGTTCGCAATAACCTGTGAGGTACCAGTGACCCAGCTTCTTGGTAAGAAAATAGGGATGAATCACCCGATGACTCGTGGTATCGCGGGTTAAGGAGTAATAGTCGATTTCTGCTTTCCGGTTTTGATCAATCCCCTGGCGCAAGAGACTGAAGTACCGAGAGACAGGCCGCGAGGGTTGTTCAAGAACAATACGGTCTTCCGGACGGGCCTCTGGATCGATTGAATTGGAAATCGCCTTCTCGATCGTATCCGTTAGAGATCGCACCGTTTTGGGGTCTACTTCCGGATCCAGAAGTTTCAAGGACATCAATAGGGCCATGGCTTCGGGTCGAGTCAGGCGCAAGGGACGATTCAACATCTGGTCAAACTCGACATAGACCTGTTCATCTTCCACGTAGATGTCCACATAATCATCGGGACGAAAAGGAGGCTTGCCGATCAGGAGCATGAAATCCAACTCCTTCATCAGCTGCTTGGGACGCATCCCCACCTGTTCGGCCAGCTTTTCTATAGTGACCCCCTGGTTTTTCGACACGTAGCTCAGGATGAAGAGGATGCGGTTGATCCGCTCAGTGACGTTCATGACATCTTTTGAAGAACTTCACAAAGCTCGTTTTGTATTTCTGACGGGTCTAGAATCCGAACGTCAGTTTTTTGGGACAGTATCCAGGATATCAGACCGGATCGATTCGTCACATTCAATTTGAAGATATCGTCGCCTGTTTTTTTGGCGGTCGTCAACTGAGGGAGCAGTTCAGGTAAGCGGTGTCGCGAGATCTGAATGGTCACGGAGATTGGATCATGTAAGTCGAGTTCCCACTGCTGCTGATTTTGATAGCTCTTCACTGTAAAACCATCGGGAATCTCATAGTCCGGAGTTCCGGGTCGTCGAGTGTTGGATTTCAAATTCCTGATCCGGGTCACCACAAAGGAGCGCAGGTCCTGGCGGGCATGATCCCATCCGATCAGCGCCCAAAACCCCCTTCGGAAAATTAACCCATAGGGATTCACCGTTCGTCGGGTGGTTTCACCGGTGGAGAATGCATGATAGACGAACTTGACCTCTTTTCGCCGGTCCAGGGCATCCTGGATTGCCTTGACCCACTTGGCACGCTTAGAGGTTCCCTTGTCTCCCGTGTAGGAAATGGTGATCCCCGAAGGCGGAGGGCTGATCTGTTCGTTGGGGCTGATGATCTTGTGAAGCGCGGATTCCAATTGGTCCCGATAAGGGAACGCTTCCTGTTCCAAAACCGCACTGGCTGAGAGCATCAACAGAGACGACTCCTGGGGAGTGAACTGGATCTCGGGAAGAAAGAGCTTGTCCTTCTCAATGAGATAACCTTCTTTCTTCACGCCCGCTCCGCTATGGTAATCGATGGGAATTCCTAAAGAGATCAATTCCGCTTTGTCTCGCTCAAACTTTCTCTGATTGGATTCCTCAACACCTCGAGCATAGTCCTCTGGAAAGTGATTTTTGATCTCCTGCCAGGACACAGGTTCCCTTGCGTTCAGTAAGTAGGTGATCAAATCGAGCAGACGTTCGGTACGGTTCATCGCCTGTAGTTTAGGAGAACCCACCTGAAAGGGCAACTACCGAAACTCGTGGCTCGCGAAGGACTGGATTGATAGAATTCGAATGCTTAGAATGTGGGGAAGTTACAAAGAGAACCGAGTGTCTGAAACTTGGAGTATGCTTGGTTAAATTGAGAAAAGAACGGAAAGGCGAAGATCACGATCGATGACTTTCATTATCTGTGAACCCTGTATTGGCGTAAAAGACACCGCTTGCGTGGATTCCTGTCCTGTGGATTGCATTCATCCCCGGAGTGACGAACCGGACTTCGAACCACACGAGCAACTGTATATCGATCCCGAAGAATGTATCGACTGTGGGGCCTGTGTTCCGGAATGTCCCGTGGAAGCTATTTTCCCGGAAGCTGAGGTTCCGGAAAAATGGTCGGACTACGTGGGGATTAACTATAAGTGGTTCGAGAACAAAGAGTGAGTCCGTGCCATCATGAGTGACTACTGCCCGGACACACGAGGAAAATTCTGTGAAAATGGTGTGAAAATCGTGTGCATCGAATTGTTCATAACTTATTGAAACTAAATGTCTTTTCCCCTTGACTTACGACTTCCCTTGGATACAATAGCAAACGAGTTCCCGAGAGACAGACGCCGTGAGAGCGGTGCCCAAAGGAGTCTGGAGTCCGCCGAGATTCTCTGCTTTTTTACCACCGATGGCGAATGCCACTCGGGAACTTATTCCCTTTATTCCTTACGACGGTGATTGAAAAATGGCCGCATTGGATTGGGCTATTGTCGTCCTCTATTTCATTCTGAGCTTTGGCATCGCCGCTTATTATTCCAAGCGGGCGGGAAGAGATACCCACGAGTTCTTCCTTGCGGGGCGTAGTCTGCCCTGGTGGTTGGCCGGGACTTCAATGGTTGCCACCACGTTTGCAGCGGACACTCCTCTTGCCGTGACAGAGCTTGTGGCCAGCGGAGGAATAGCCGGGAATTGGCTGTGGTGGAATTTTCTCTTCGGTTCCATGTTCACGGT
>JAZFTY010000528.1:0-2617 GCA_036446935.1 Acidobacteriota bacterium
ATGTGGGCTAGACGTCCTCTCTATAGTGGGTTGCTGTCCTTGATCTCGGGGACGGCACTTTGGCTTTCATTTTACAGCCCCCTTTTTCCTCTGGCCTGGGTGGGCCTGGTTCCCTATCTCTATTTTCTCTTGAAAAGACCTGCCTGGAAGTGGGTGCTGATCGGTCATGGGCTCATGACGTTGGCCTATCTGGGAGGAGTTTTGTACTGGATTCCCCGGGTTTTGGTCGTGTACGGGGATTTGAGCTGGGTGGTGGCTCTGCCGGCTTTCCTGCTCATGTTGATGACCTTGAGTTTGATTCTTTTGCCCTTTTCTTTGTTGACCCGCTGGGCGGCAGAGAGGTCGGTTTCGGTGACCCTATTGTGTGTTCCCGGTTTCTGGCTCCTGACGGAGCTGTGCCGGAATTATTTCGTCCTCAATGGATTTCCCTGGGCTCTGCTCGGGTACTCCCAATATCCCTACTCCTGGATCGTGCAGGTGGCGGACGTCTCTGGAGTGTATCTGGTCTCCGTACTGGTCATGGCCGGCAATGCTGCTCTTCTGGGAGCACTGTGGTTCAAATCTTTCCGACCTCTTGTGCCCTTTGCCGTACTCTTTCTGTGCGCCAATCTATATGGCGCATACCGGGTGAACTATTGGCAGCCCGACTCAGGGCCTGTCTTGAAAGTGGCTTTGGTCCAGCCCAATATCGAGTTGGACCAAGACCAGGAACACTACGCGGATAAATATTTCAAAACCCTGGCCGGCTACTACCAGCAGGCCGCAAATGAGGGTGCTCAATGGGTCATTTTCCCGGAGGCTCCCAATCCCTTCCTCTATGAGCAGGACTTTTACTTCACGAGTTTCTGGAAGCGTCAGACCGCTACCCACGGAGCCTATCTGCTGTTTAACAGCGCGCTGGTAGAGATCGACCCGGAGGTCCATTATTTCAACAGCGCCGTGCTTCTGGGGCCCCAGGGCGAGGAGGAGTATCGATATCACAAGACCCACCTGGTTCCCTTTGGGGAATACGTCCCTCTGGCCGACTGGCTGGGACTGCTCTTCGAACCGCTGGTGCAGGAGGTGGGTGGCTTTTCGCCTGGTCAGGAAGTTCGAGTGGGAGACATCTCGGGAACCCGATTTGCCACCTTGATCTGCTATGAGGGAATCTTTCCGGAGCTCAGCCGGGAGTATGTCCGCCAGGGCGCGGAAATTTTGGTGGTGATCACCAATGATTCCTGGTACGGCCGCACCGCCGCCCCCTCTCAGCATCTCCAAATGGCCGCTTTTCGTGCCATCGAGACTCGTAAACCGCTTCTTCGCTCTGCCAACAGCGGCTATACGGTCGTTATCGACCCTCTGGGCCAACAGGGCCAGAAGATCGGACTGTTCGAGGAGGGAATGTTCATTGCCGAAGTTGCCGGGAACAATTACCGCTCCATTTACTCTTATACAGGGGAATGGATTAATATAGCCTTGATAGGAGTTACACTCATGTTGGCTTTGGGGAGCCGCTTTCGAAAATCAGATTCTCAAGGATCCAAGAGATCGAAAAGGAAATAAGCGCTGTGGAAGACCTTCAGGAACACTACAATCATCTGAAAAAGCGGATCACACACCTCTGGGAGTATCTTTGACGTAGAAGGAAAGCGTACCGAGCTGGGGAAGATTGAGGTGCGGATTGCTGATCCTGCCTTTTGGGGAAACCCCGAGGATTCACAAAAGCAGCTCTTGAAGAGGCGAAGCCAGTTGGAAGAGAGCATTAACCTGGCCGAGCAGTATCAAAGTTCCCTGGGCGATCTGGCCGCCTTACTGGAGCTGCAGGACGAGGGTGAAGACGTCACCTCCGACCTTCAGGAAGAACTTTCCAGGCTGGAAGAGAGCCTGTCGGAAACCGAGTTGCAGACTCTCCTTTCCGGCCCCCACGATCGGAATGACTCCATCGTGACGATTCATCCCGGTGCCGGTGGGACGGAGAGCCAGGATTGGGCGGAGATGCTTCTGCGCATGTACCTGCGTTGGGCTGAAAAGCGCGGCTATCGCACAGAGGTCACTGATTACCAGGTGGGTGAGGAAGCCGGGATTAAGTCCGTCACCTTTCTGGTGGAGGGGGAGTTCGCTTACGGTTATCTTTGCTCGGAAATCGGGGTTCACCGGCTGGTTCGGATCTCTCCTTATGATGCCGCTGGTCGGCGACACACTTCGTTCGCTTCCGTCTTCGTCACCCCGGAAATCGAGGAAGAGATCGATATCGTGATTGACGAAAAGGATCTCAGGATTGATACCTATCGGTCTTCGGGGGCGGGCGGACAGCACGTCAACGTGACCGATTCTGCGGTTCGGATCACACACAATCCCAGCGGGATTGTGGTCCAGTGTCAGAACGAACGCTCCCAGCATCGTAATAAAGCCACGGCCATGAAAATCCTCAAGTCCAGGCTCTTTGAGTTGGAGATGGAAAAGAAAAGGAAGGAACTGGATCAACTGGAGGACAGTAAAGCCGAGATCGCTTGGGGGAGCCAGATTCGATCGTATGTTCTGCACCCCTATCGTCTGGTGAAGGATCATCGAACCAAGGTGGAAATCGGAGATGTCGATTCCGTTTTGAATGGGCAATTGGATTCCTTCATCAACGAAT
>JAZFTY010000529.1:0-2537 GCA_036446935.1 Acidobacteriota bacterium
TCCAAAGCGATGGTGGATCTCTTCGGTCGGTTCAGCTTGGTAGAAAAAGCGCAGTGGGACCTCCAGGATGCGCTCCACCTCCCTGGGATTCAGGGAAACGGAAAACCCCTCCCTGAGGAAGGCCACAAAAGGCGTCACCCGATAATTGGTGACGGCCATGTACTGGTTGAATCGGCCCAGGACTTCCACAAAATCTGCAGGAATCCCCACTTCCTCCTCCATCTCCCTCAAACCCGTTTCACGAAGAGAGGAGTCCCCATCCTCACGAAGTCCGCCGGGGAACGAAATCTGGCCCTTGTGGGTGGCGACTTCCTGAGTGCGTTGGGTTAAAAGAAAGTAGGGCTCGCCGTCTCGCTGAAAAATCGTCATGAGGACGGCAGCTTCTGCCACGTGGCCTTCCTCAAGACTCCGTGGAGACCAGTGGTCTAATTTTTGTCGAATGCGCTTCTTGAGATCACTTCTCACTGCAATATCGTCGGGAGTTTACACTCCGCTAAAGGGCGCGTCCAGAGAGTGTGGGGAATCAGACGAATGGGGTATACTCCACCCAATCAAGGGGATTGCGGTGAGAACACTTCCTTATCTAATAACGCTTCTTGTCCCTATCTCTCTCATCACTCCGCTGTTAGGGGGAGGAGATTCCCTCGAGCCCCGTCAATCACCGCAGGCCCTGCAGTTGATCCTCTTTGAGGATTTCCCTTTCCAGGTGTCCCCGGCAGACAATCCTCCCCACTACCATGTGGTTGATCTACCCACCGCAGAATTTCCGCAACAGTTCTCCGCGATGTATACCCCTTTCCGGAAGCTTCAGAAATTCGCGGTACCCGAAGGCATTGAAATACCGAGAAAACTGATCCTGTTGGATATTCATACCCTCTCGGAGTCGGCCCTCCGGGGAAAGAAGGTCTCCTATCGAAGCCCTGTCGGTGACCTGTCGTACCGAATAAAGGTAGACCGATGGAAGGGGGAGTCCTACCAGATCAGGTTAAGTGGGCAATATAACGGCTTTAAGTTCGACGACATTCCGATTCAGGGCCGCAGCGATCGAGCCAAGCTGGTAACCATGAGAAAGACAGCTCGACAAACTCTCTTTGCTGTTTTAACTCCGGTCCAGGCCATCCCTCTTTTTTCGAGCCAGGAAAGTCCTCCTGGAGTCAACTTTGAAGAGCCCAAACTGATCGAGGGGCCAAAGCCGCGCTATCCCGAAGGGCTGTCGGAAGCGGGGCGAGTACTGATTCGAGGCATCATCACCACCGAAGGACAACTCGATCCCGATCGCTTTGTCCTGCTGGAGTGCCCTCACCCCCAGCTTGGCCGCACGGCTCTGGAGACCGTTCTCAACGATTGGACATTCCAGCCGGGGACAAGAAACGGACAGCCTGTGGAAGCCCTGACCACCATCGAAGTCCAGTTCACCGAGTAGCGGGCTTCGCCCGCGTTCCAAGTTTCAGGTTCCAGGTTCCAGTTGTCAGCTGGTCTGAGTCTGCAGTCAGGTTCCCTTAATCATTCGTACCACTTTCGGCAATACTCGGGACGGCACGACGTGTCCTCCCTCGAAATCAAACAACTCCGGCTTCAACCCACGGGCCTTAAGGTGTTTTAACGCTTCCTGAGCTTTCTCCGGTGGAACATTCTCATCTTGACGGCCATGCACCAGCAGGATTTGGATGGGCGGCAGTCCCTCCAGTTGCTCGACGATATCCGGTGGCAAATCACCTCCGCAGGCAACCACTCCCCGAACCGGAAGTGAACTGTGGGCCCAGGTTCTGTAGGCCATGGAAACTCCTTGTGAGAAACCTAGCATAAAGACGCGCTGTGAATCCACTTCAAACCTCTCCTGCAGGAGTTTGTAAAACTGTTCCATGTATCCTACAAAATCCATGACCGATTGATCGCGCTCGTATCGCGTCAACCATGAAAATCCGACCTGGCCCTTTTTCAGATGAGTGTAAAACTGGTGGGCCCCCTGGGGAGCGGCCACCAGAATGCCCTTCTTTGCCAGGGGCTCAAAGACCGTTATGAACTGGCGGGCCACCTGTCCAAAACCGTGCAAAACGATGAGAAGCGGACGGGGTCCCTTCTGCTCCGGCACCTGCACACTGTAATATACGGTGTGAGAGATCTGAATCTTTTCATTGATCAAGTCCATGGTCCTCGCACTACTTGTTGTCTGCAGCCTTTTGAGCGGCCACGACCAGGTCGTGAGAATTGCCGGGCTCAAAAGGCCCTCCCTTCATGTCTCCGTGAATGGACAGGATACTAAAACCGGCACTCTGCAGGAGCGGTAGAAGATCAGCCTGCCTCCAACCGCGGAGCTGGATCATTCGAGAGCGAACAACCTGGACGGGAGGATCCGCTAGCGGATTGTACTTCAAGGTGGTGGGGCAAAAGCGGATCCTACCTTCATCCAGAAATTCCATGAGACGAATAAAGATGATCTCCCCATCCTCCTCCCGGCGAAAATTCAGTGGTAGATGACGAATGTCTTTCTCGAAGATGCGCTCGTAATTGAGGATCTGGAAAAGGAAGATGCCCCC
>JAZFTY010000530.1:0-4309 GCA_036446935.1 Acidobacteriota bacterium
CCAGGTTAAAACTCAAGAGGAAACCCCTATGGTCGAAGCCCCCGTGGTCGAAGCCCCTGTCATTGAAAGCCCCAAGGACATCGACCACGAAGAGATGCAGGAGGCTTACAACCTCAGCTTCAAGAATATCTCAGAGGGCGCGGTTGTACCAGGAACGATACTGAAGATTTCCGACTCTCACGTGGTTGTCGATGTAGGGTTCAAGTCGGAAGGACGAATCTCTCTGGACGAATTCCGCGATGATGCCGGCAACCTGACGATCAAGCTGGGAGACAAAGTGGACGTCCTTCTCGAGCGCACAGAAGATAGAAATGGCCATGTCGTGGTGTCTCGGCAGAAGGCGGAGCGGATGAAGATCTGGACCGCACTTGAGAAGGTCTATCAGGATGAGTCGATCATCACGGGGCGGGTTATTGAGAGGGTCAAAGGGGGCCTGGCCGTCGATGTTGGGGTGAGGGCGTTTTTGCCCGGCTCCCAGGTGGATCTTCAACCCACCAGAAACTTGGACAGCTGGTGTGGCCAGGAGCTGCGCATGCGTGTCATCAAAGTGAACAGGCGGCGTGGCAACATCGTACTCTCTCGAAAGGCGGTGCTGGAAGAAGAGCACTTCAAATTGAAGGAAACGACCCTCAAAGAATTGGAGGAGGGAAAGGTTGTTTCGGGAATCGTCAAGAATATTACCGACTACGGAGCGTTTGTGGACCTCGGGGGCATCGATGGGCTGTTGCATATCACCGACATGTCCTGGGGGCGGGTGAACCATCCATCGGATCTGTTCAAAGTAGCCGACGAGATTGAGGTCAAGATCCTGAAATTCGAACGATTGGAAGAGAAAGTTTCTCTGGGATACAAACAGCTGAGCGAGGACCCCTGGCTCAGCGCCGTAGAGCGCTATGCGAGAGATACTCGAGTGAAGGCAAAGGTAGTGAGCCTGACCGACTACGGAGCATTCGTTGAACTCGAGGAAGGAATTGAGGGGCTGATCCATATATCCGAGATGACCTGGAATCGACGCATCAAGCATCCATCCAAGCTGTTGGGCGTCGGGGATGAGGTGGAGGCGGTTGTTCTGGACATGGATGCTTCAGCACGACGGATTTCTTTGGGGATGAAACAAACGGAGCCCAACCCTTGGGACTCCATTGAAGAAAAATACGCGATTAACTCGATTATCACGGGGAAGGTCCGAAACCTGACCGATTTCGGGGCCTTCGTTGAGGTTGAGGAAGGAATTGAGGGGTTGGTCCATATTTCGGATCTCAGCTGGACCAAGAAGGTGCAACACCCATCGGAGATTGTGCAGAAGGGCGACGAAGTGAGCGCTGTGGTCCTGAACGTTGATGCGGACAATCAACGCTTGTCTCTCGGGATCAAGCAGCTCGAGCCAGACAAGTGGGAGGATTTTTTCTCTGGGCACCAGATCGGAGATGTGGTGCATGGAAAGATTGTCCGGTTGACCACCTTCGGAATCTTTGTCGAGTTGAGCGAGGGTATCGAAGGGCTTTGTCACGTATCCGAACTAGCGGAACAACACATCGACAACCCGGAGGACCACTTTGAGGTTGAACAGGAACTGGATGTGAAGATCATTAAGCTGAATTTGTTGGAACGCAGGATTGGCCTGTCGGTGAGAGCCCTGACGGAGGATTCTGACAGGGAAGAGGGTTGGGCCTATAAGCCCGAAGTCGCAACCACTTCCATCGGGGATATTGCCGGTGAGCAGTTGGGTCAATTGAAAAAGAAGGCCGAGCAGGTAGAAGGAGCTGATGATGACGAAAGCTGACCTTATTGACGAGGTGGCCAAAAATTCGGAGTTGAGCAAAAAAGACGCGGAGGCAATCGTCCAAGCGGTTTTGGATAGTATTGTCGAGTCGCTGAAGTCCGGTGGGAAAGTGGAGCTTCGGGGCTTCGGCAGTTTTCGCCTTCGGGACAGATCTTCCCGTGAGGGTCGCAACCCGAAAACCGGCGAGAAGGTCTTTGTTCCCGCCAAGAAGGTTCCCTACTTCAAGCCCGGAAAGGACCTGAGAGAACTGATCAACTCATAGATGGATCACCTTTGGACTCCCTGGCGCTTCCATTACCTCTCCTCGGGTCGCCAGGAAGCGAACTGTGTTTTTTGCCTTCTTTCCTCCACGGATGAGAATCGGCAAAGTTTCATTCTTCTTCGCCAGGAGCACACCTTCCTCGTTCTGAATCGATTCCCCTACACGACAGGCCACTTGCTGGTGGTTCCCCACAGGCATGTGGCTACACTCACCGACACAGCAGGCCCTGAACTGGGAGAGATGATGGCCCTGGCCCGCCGGTGCGAGCAGGTTTTGCAAGAGGTCTACCAACCCGATGGCTTCAATGTAGGATTTAATCTGGGGAAAAGTGCGGGGGCTGGCGTTGCCGGTCATTTGCATCTCCATATCGTTCCCCGCTGGGAAGGCGACGCCAACTTTGTTTCCGTGATCGGACAGACTCGGGTCATCCCGGAAGATCTGGAAACAACCTACGAAAAACTTGCCCCTCACTTTCAGTGAGAGTGTGTAAACACCCAAAACGGTAAAAACATCAAAAAGCACATCGTTGAAAAAGGGATTTTCCTTCTCCAGGTGAGGATCTTTTCTGCAACTATGCTTGCCGAAAGGAAATATGCTCAACCTTCACAGTTATTAAAGAACTTTCCGAAGGAAATGGCCTCGATTTGGGCGGAAAAGCCCTAGGGCCTTGAAGGGACCGGGCTGAGAGATTTTCATGTCTCAGTTTCTCAAAAATTTCATTGAAGCCCGTTGAACCCCGTGTTAGGTTTAGTTCTTTCCCGGGCACACTCTCACTCAGGGAAACCGAAAGGTTTTCCACATCTGTGGAAATTGTTGTGGAAAGTGATGCGGACTCCAGGAGGTCTAAGAGGGGTCCAGTTGACAGAGAATTGCACTGAACTTGGGAGCAGGGGGAGGACTATGGAGGTCTGGGAGAGCGTTCTGTCGTGTATTGAAAAACGAGTTTCTCATCAGAACTTCGATATCTGGTTCAAGCCCACCATTCTTAAGAGAGAGGATCTCGGCAACAAGAAACTCTTTGTTCAGGTTCCCAATAAGCACTTCAAATATTGGCTCGCGGAGAACTATTCGGAAGTCATTCAAGCGTCGCTGGTTGAGCTGAAACTTGAGGATTTCAGGGTCTCATTCGTGGCCGACGACGATTCGGGCCAACCACGGGTGAGTGAAACCCGGTTGGTGGCGGCCCTGCAAGAGCCCTGTCCGGATGCAGCCAATTGCCGCCTGAACGACAAGTACACCTTCAGCCGCTTTGTGGTGGGCTTTTGTAATAAGTTTGCTCACCTGGCTGCGGTTGCTGTGGCGGAACAACCTGCCAAGGCCTACAACCCCTTCTTTATTTATGGAGCCGCGGGATTAGGAAAGACCCACCTGATGCACGCTATGGGGCATTTCATTAAGGCTCAGGCTCCGCAGACTCGGCTCATGTATCTGTCCTCTGAGCACTTCATGAACGAGCTGATCAACGCCATCCGCTACGACAAAACCATCCAATTCCGAGACAAGTATCGTAATATCGATGTGCTTTTAATGGATGACATTCAATTTCTGGCCGGCAAGGAGCGAACCCAGGAGGAGTTCTTTCACACCTTCAACGCTCTCTATGACTCTCAGAAGCAGATCGTCATCACCAGCGATTGTCCCCCCAGAGAGATCCCCACTTTGGAGGAACGGCTGCACAGTCGTTTCGAATGGGGCTTAATAGCGGATATGCAACCTCCCGATGTGGAGACCAAAGTTGCCATCCTGCGAGAGAAGGCGAAATTTGAAAATGTGAGCCTACCTGATGATGTGACTTATTTCATTGCCAAGAACGTCAAGTCGAATGTTCGAGAACTGGAGGGCTCCCTGATACGGCTGGCGGCTTACAGCAGCTTGACCGGAGAAAGAATCACTCTTGCCCTGGCCCAGGAAGTTCTCAAGAACCTCGCCGAAAACAATACTCGCGTGATTTCCATCGAGGGTATCCAGAAGGTCGTTGCCGACCATTATTCCTTGAAAGTCGCTGAGCTCAAGGCGAAAAATAATTCGCGGCGGGTGGCTGAGCCCCGTCAAATGGCCATGTTTTTGTGCCGGAAACTGACCGAGTGTTCGTTGCCGCAGATAGGAAGGGAGTTCGGGGGAAAACACCACACGACGGTTCTTCACTCGATCCGCAAGGTTGAGGGTAAACGCAACAAGGATCCCAAGATCGAGAGCACTTTAAGCGAGCTGGCCAATGCAATCCGATGACCGCAGACTGATTGCAGAAAGGGAGTGAAATTATC
>JAZFTY010000531.1:0-2450 GCA_036446935.1 Acidobacteriota bacterium
TTATTGAGGGCACAATCGCTATTTTACTTTGTTATTTTTTGCTCGGGGGCTCAGAGTGGAGCCCTGCGATATGGGCTGCGTTTGCAATCCTTGCCATTTGTCACTGGTCATGAGAAAATGTACCAATTCTGGTCATGAAAAATGTACCAGTTGAGGGTGCGTTCCTTTTCTAAACCAAGTACCATCGTTTCTATTTCTGGATTTTTGTACAGGAGGGAGCGATGGTCGAGAAGGAGGAATGCATGGATATCTGGTCATTAAAGAGGCAGGGATTTTCTAATCGGGCCATTGGTCGAAGGCTTGGTCTGGACCGTAGGACGGTGGCAAAGTATATGGCACAAAGGGAGTTTCCCGAGTACACGGTGGTCCATCGGCAATCAGGATTAGCGCCTTATCATCAAATGATCAAGGACTGGCTTTCGGATGAGGACTATCAGGCGACAAGAATCCATGATCTGGTCCAACTGCAAGGCTACACGGGCAGCTATGAGACGGTCAAACGGCATGTTCGATGTGTCAAAGGAAAGCGGGATCGTGTGGCCTATGTCCGTTTTGAGACGAATCCAGGTCTTCAGGCCCAGGTCGATTTTGGGGACTTCAAGGTGACATCCCAGGATGGAGAAGAAGTCACGGTCTATGCCTTTGTCATGGTGCTTGGGTTTTCCCGTCACATGTATGTGGAGTTTGTAGAGCATTGCACCATGACGATTTTCCTGGATTGTCACAAAAACGCCTTCGGCCATTTCGGCGGCGTTCCCGGCGAGATTCTTTATGACAATATGAAGAACGTGGTGATCCGCCGTTTGGCCTGTCTGCATGCACCGGCGAGGCAGACAGGGTGCGCCGTCTTCAATAATACCCTTCTCGATTTCTCGGCCCACTACGGCTTCAAGCCTGTGGCCTGTCCTCCTTATTCCCCGTGGTATAAGGGAAAAGTTGAACGTCCCATGACCTATATCCGAGAACGATTCTGGCGAGGCTATTCCTTTGTTGATCTTGCCCGTGCGAACCGGGATGTGCTGGACTGGGTCGGAACCTTCGCCTTCCATCGGATTCACGGCACCACTCATCAGAAGGTATCGGAACGGTTTAAGACAGAGCAATCTCACCTGGGGGAGATCCCGAACCGTCCTTACGATACCTCCGAGAAGGTTGTAAGGTCGGTCTATAAGGACTGCCAGATCTCGTTTGGAGGGAACCGGTACGTTGTGCCTCACAAGATGGTCGGGAAAAGGGTCTTACTCAAGATCAAGAACGGGATGATCAGGATTTTCCATGACGAGGCTCTGCTTGCCGTCTACCGGATACCCGAAGGGAAGGGAGAGCTTGTTGCCCATCCCCGGTTCTACGCCGCCTTACGGGAGGACATGGAGCAAAATCAGCGCAAGTATAGAACGCCCCCCGGCAAAGGCAAGGCCACCCGCGGACTTCTTAAAAACGGCCTTCGGTTTGAAGTGGTAGAGACCCGGCCCCTTTCGGCCTATGATGCCCTGATCGGAGGTGACGTCCATGTCTGAACTGATCATGGAGCGGCTCGCTGACAATCTCGGAAGACTGAAGCTTTTGACCATGGCCGAGAGGCTGCCGGAACTTAACGAGGAAGCACGATCCGGGGATCTCTCCTATCTCGCCTTTCTGGACCGGCTTTTAGAGGAAGAGGTGGCGGCCAAAGAGGAGCGTCGGATCAAAGCCTCGCTCAAGATTTCGGGACTTCCATTTGAGAAGACCCTTGAGGAATACGATTTCACCTTTCATCCCCATTTGGACAGACGAACCATCCTGGGACTTTTTGACCTCGACTTTTTTGAGAAAAAGGAGAATGTCATCTTTCTGGGGCCTCCGGGCGTGGGAAAGACCCATCTGGCCACGGCCCTTCTGATCCAAGCCTGCTACGCCGGAATCAGCATCTATTGCACCACGATGGAGGGTCTGATTGAGAAACTCAGGAAAGATCAAGACTCCCCCAGAAAAGGCCGGCGCCGGAGCCACTTCAAATCGGGTCTCGTGTTGGTGGATGAAGTCGGCTACAAACCGATCACTCGGGAAGAGGCACACCTGTTCTTTCAGTTTGTTTCTCACCGTTATGAGCGGGTCGGCACGATCCTGACTTCCAACAAAAGTTTCTCTGAATGGGGCGAACTCTTTGACGACCCGGTTATCGCCACGGCAATCTTAGACCGCCTCCTGCACCACTGCCGTGTCATCAACATCAAGGGGAAAAGCTACAGAATGAAAAGCTATGAGGAGAAAAACAAAACTACGTAACCCATGGAAGGCATCCAGTGGTACATTTTTCAATGACCGAAACTGGTACAATTTTAAATGACCATTGACAGGGCGAGGTTGACGTAGTAACCGTCTTGCAGCTCGGCAGCGACGCGGCGAGCCATTTGATCTCGATCGAGGCGAGGCATTACGCGCTCCTCTTGCGCAGCGTGCGCTGCTCGATG
>JAZFTY010000532.1:0-5054 GCA_036446935.1 Acidobacteriota bacterium
ACGGCAGCTCAAAGGGATTCTCAGGCTTAATGATGCCAATGTTTATGATGATGAAAATAGTCTAACCCGACCCATTTTCAGGTTAAATGGAACATCGGTCTATAAAGAAGGTATCCGGACGATGTCCAGGCTGGTGAAGGACACACTTCAAGCAACCGGTCTAAGTATTGAAGATGTCGATCATTTCATCTTCCATCAGGCCAACGGCTCCATGTTAAAACGTGTCGCCAAAATGACCGGAATACCGGCTGAAAAAAACCTCATGAACATTCAAAAAATAGGGAACACAACATCGGGCACAATCCCATCGGTCTTACATATGTTTTTAGAAGATGGGACCATTCAACGCCATCATAAAGTTCTGTTTATTTCATTTGGTGGCGGGCTGACAGCCGGTGCTCTCTTGATGAATATTTAGATCGCCGCTTCTTGGAGAATCTACTCCTTTTGGAATCTAGCACCAGCGGCCCGTAGCTCTTCACGGCCCCCACCGCCCGTCCTTCTCGTAGCCCAGCTCGATCAGGAGATCCCCTGCTGAACGCTTGAAGGCGTCCACATGCCTGGGGAAGAAACACATTGCGCCAATCGCCGACAACTCCCTTACGCGCATGGGCACCCCTGTCTTCAGTACCGGGTCTACGCTGTGTGCGCTTTTGAAAAGAGTTCTCGTCGACAATTCGGGCGATCTGTGCATCCGTCAGGTCCAGCCCAAAAAAGCCTGCCAGTCGACCGAATTCACTGAGCGGCCCCCCGCGCAGGGTCTCATAACGGGTCTCGGTACTGAGTTCTGGGTGCCGGTGGTTCCGCCAGTCGCGTATCCACCGGACCTCGTAATCCAGGATGTGTTCAATATAGTAGTCAATTCCCTCTTCCAGGTTAAGGGAACGAAGTTGGCTGTGGAGAAAATGCTGCGGGTCGACCTTCGAGACGTAGTGATACCAGCTCACAACCACATCCCGCAGGTCCCGGTAGGTGACGACGTACCGCTGTCGGCTAGCCTCGAGAATTCGTGCGTTCCCTTCCGACCAAGGTAGATGAAGTCGCAGGACGACCAATTGACGGGCAAACTCTCGAAGAGTCTTCTCTCTCAGGTTGTGGTCTGTCTGGGTTGCGTGCCAAGGAGAAACGTAACGGTACCCTTGGACCGAGGTGAACATCTGGGTCAGCCAGGTCGTCCCTGATCTGGGCAATCCCACGATGAATATCAGGGGGCTTTCGTGGCCCTTCCTGTACCGCCAAAAGCGAATTCTATGGACCGGTCTCTTGAGACCTGCCTTGATCCGTCTGAGCAAGGCATATGCGCTTGCACCACTACCCACGGGGCACTCCTCAGGTTACCACTTGTCTTAAAGGCTTCTGCCCCTATCCCCCACCTCTTTCCAATGGGTTGCCCTAGTCTACAAGAATCGCCAAAAGACTGGGGTCTGATTGCCCGTGCAATGACTCCTAAGACCTTCCTGCACGACGCCTGCCTTGAGTTCTTCCGGAAGGATTTCGAGGACGGCCCCCTCGCGAACGACCCCGCCCGGCTGTGTCCTCAGAACGCGTCGTGTTCTGCGAACCATCCGGAAAAATCCGGCGATCGACCGGTTTGTTCAGCACCTGCTCGATCTTGCGCACCAGAGGCTTGTCGGAGTGCGTCGCAAAGGTGAAGGCCTCGCCGGTTCGCTCGGCGCGGCCGGTGCGGCCGATGCGATGGGTATAGGCATCGACGGATTCCGGCATGTCAAAATTGATCACGTGGGAGATCTCCGACACGTCGATGCCCCGGGCCGCCACGTCCGTGGCCACTAAAATGTCGTATTGGCCGTTGCGAAATCCTTCGATGGCCCGCCGACGCTGCGATTGGACCATGTTGCCCTGCAGACCCGAGACCCGGTACCCCTGGTTCTTCAACTCGGAAGCCAGCTTCCGGGTTCGCCGCTTGGTTCGGGTGAAGATGAGCACCCTCCCCGTATCTGTGGTCTTGAGAATCCCCAGCAAGAGCTGGAACTTGCGATCCTGGGAAGCCAAATAGAAGGCGTGGGAAACGGTCTTGGCAGGCACACTGGCCTCAATCTGTACGGTCACCGGGTCGCGGAGTATTCCATCCGCCAGTCTTCGTATTTCGGCCGGCATGGTGGCGGAGAAAAACAGGGTCTGACGGGTTCCGGGCAGGACTTTGAGAATTCGTTTTATGTCGGGAAGGAATCCCATGTCGCACATCCGGTCGGCCTCGTCCAGAACCAGCATCTCGACTCCCGAGAGATTGATGCTTCCCCCGGATATGTGGTCCAAAAGTCGTCCCGGGCAGGCGACCACGATCTCAGCACCCCGCCGAAGAGCCCCCACCTGGGCGTGCTTTCCGACACCCCCATAAATTGCGATGCTGCGGACTCCAGTACCTTTGCCCAGATCCACAGCGGCCTGGTGAATCTGTTCGGCCAGCTCCCGGGTGGGAGCCAGGATGAGAGCCCGGATCCGCCCCATGCGGCCTAGCATCAAGCGCTGCAGCAAGGGAAGGAGGAAGGATGCCGTCTTTCCAGTGCCGGTCTGGGCCAGCCCCAGCATGTCACGTCCCTCCAAAACAACGGGAATTCCCTGCTCCTGGATGGGAGTGGGAACGGTATAGCCGATCTGCTTGATGGCGTCGGCTATTCGGGGATCAAACGAAAACTGTGTAAAACTCAAAACAATTGCTCCTTATCTGATGGACCCGAGCGCATTTGATGCGGTCCCCTGAGAACTTTCTCGAAGAATAAGCCTCCGCTGGATCACCGGGTGCTGCCCGGTCTGCTCAAATCAAGCGGACTCTGGACGATCTGGCCGGGGAAACTGGGAACGGATGAAGGTCTTCTAACCCCTAGAAACGTTCTTTAAGCGAGTTCGGTATCCTGTTTCAAATGGGGTCTTTATTTCTTTCAGCCCCAGTTCAGAAGACCCTGTGGCTGAAGTGGAGGATTCCATAGTATCACACAAGGAGGGCCCGGGCCCCTGAAAGTGCGGTTTAAGAGTTCAATTTACAGGCCCAGGCTTTACGGGGGATGAACCTGAGGCCGTCAATTGACACCGCCACCAGTCCCGAATGAAACCCGTGAGAAGCCTTGATTTCGCTTTTTGGTGAGAATCAGTGACCGATTATGGGCGGCGAGAAGGTGCTCCCTTCCCATTCTCAATTTCCCACTAAGGGTGACGTCTGCAACCGGACTCGAGAGTCCTCGTCCTTCCTTTCGGTCCAGGAGATATAGAGGTTCTTGTCGTCCGTCGTAAGAATGGGATAGAAGGTGTTCCAAGTACCGTCAGTGATCTGATAGGTTGGGCTACACTCCTCTGTGAGGGCTCTGCTGTAGGCAAGAAAAACTTGGGCCTTGTCTTCTTTTAAACCTTCCCAGGCAACATACACTGTGTCATTTTTATCGACTGCAATCTCGGTATGAAGCACCTTGTCCGCGGGCGCATCTGAAAGAAACTGCCGGGGGGCAAAGCTTTTCCCGCTATCCTCGGAATAGGTATAGTAGATGCCCGCCTCATCAGGCGTCCTACCACCGGTCCACCAAACCGCATGGATGCGATTCTGGCTATCCACACCGATAGAAATGCCCGCGTGCGGACAACTAGCAAACGTCCAACCATCATGGCTAATAACGACCGGATCACTGAAGGTCTGGCCACCGTCGGTTGAACGAATCATCAGATGGTCGCGCACATTGTCCGTTTTACCATCTGCAGAAGGGGTACCGTTGTCCCTATAGCTGACCACTATGGTCTCGCCACCCTCCAGAAACTTTATGTTGGGTTGGCAGCAAGGGCAAGCCAAAGCGGAGATGGCGTAGTTCTCGCCAAAGCTCCTACCCCCATCCTCCGATATGGTCATAAAGACTTCCTTGGCTTCCAAATCGTTGCGTCCGTCCAGCCAACTCACGTAGATTTTTCCGTCGGGTGCGGTGCCAATGGCGTAAAAGTTGGCACGGCTGACCTCCCTCTCGTCGTCGTTGATCGTCTGCTCCAGAGAGAAGGGTCCACTGCCGTCGGTATAGGCCGACATTAAATTCCGGCGTTTGTACACATCAGTATGGGCAACCCAGAGGGCCGTTACGTTGTCATCCTGGGCAAGGGTGAACTTGGACTTATGTTCACCTCCCCGGGGACGGATCGGCTCGTGGTTCATCGTTCGGATGTCACTCATTCGTTGACCGTCATGGGTCACATGGGCCAGGAAGACACTACCGCCGATTCCATCCGGGTTTTCCTCCACCCAGCTGACAAAGACCTTGTTGCTCTTGGAAGTCAGAAGGTAAGGCCCAACTGGATTGTGCTCAGGGTTTCCCACCACAATGGGTTCCTGAAAAGAAAGGACCGGCTGAAGCGACGAATCATCTCCCCGACTTCTACTACAGCCCGACAAAGCAAGTGAGATGAACACTAAGGTCAGAAATGATGCTTGGATGACTTTATTCATAGTGGACCTCCCTTGCCCCAGCAGCTGAAATCTTGGGAAAAATGACTCTTGCTTCATTGTACCGGAGATAGACGACCAGGCCAATTCCCGTACCTTCCGCACCCTATCCGCACCATGGCCCTATTTGGCGTTTTGTGACACCGTGACCAACTTAAATTAAGTTATTGATTAAATAGGAGTTAAATTCGATCTGGAGACGGAAATCGAACCCGCGACGTCCGGCTTGGGGAATCGAACGTAGATTGTCAATAAAGAATTGCGGGTCTTTGGCGTCACTTTCTGATGATAGAAAGTCGTTTAGTTTCCAAGTTTTGCCAAAAAGGGTCTCTTAATGGAGTAAAAGTGGAGTCGAGAATTTTCTCACAAAGAACAATCGTAGGACACCCGTGTTGTTTCACCACACCGCGCCAATCCTAAAAACTTCTGTCCCTTGTGATCTCTCCCCCATTACAAGATCACCTCGCTGAGATCAGGCAAGGTCGAAGCGATCAACACTCATCACCTTGTCCCAGGCAGCCACAAAGTCTCGCAAAAACGCCTGCTGCGAGTCGTCACATGCATAGACTTCCGCGATGGCTCGGAGCTGGGAGTTCGAACCAAAGACGAGATCGACGGC
>JAZFTY010000533.1:0-8611 GCA_036446935.1 Acidobacteriota bacterium
CAGGCCGCGAGATTTTGGTGGAAGCGGCAGCCAAGAAATGGAGTGTGGCCGCCAGCCAGTGCGAGGCCATCCAGGGCAGGGTTCACCACAAGTCCAGCGGCCGGAGCTTCTCATATGGAGAATTGGTTGAAGAAGCTTCGAGCTTACCGGTTCCTGAGAATCCGAGGCTGAAGGACAAGAGTGAATTCAAACTGATGGGTACTCCGGTAGCACGCCGGGACCTTCCGGCCAAGGTTAGTGGGGAAGCCAAATATGGCATCGATACCTTCGTGCCGGGGATGCTCTATGGAGTGGTGGCTCGCCCACCCGCCTATGGAGCCAAAGTGACCTCCTATGATGAGCAGGCGGCCAAAAAGGTCAATGGAGTGCGACATGTGGTGGAATTCGACCGGGGGATCGGCATCTGCGCCGATACGCTGGACGCCGCCTGGAAAGGAAGAGAGGCGCTCAATGCCAACTGGGGCCCAGGAGTGGAGCCCGGATTGAGCACGGCAAGCATGGACAAGTACCTGGGGGACGCCCTGGATATGCCGGCTCTGGAGGCCCGCAATGATCCGGGTGTTCCGGCTGCTCTCCGGCAGGCTGACAAGAGGGTCCATGCCACCTACTTTCTCCCCTATCTCTCTCACGCCATCATGGAGCCCATGAACGCTACGGCTCATGTTCGAGGAGATCAATGCGAAGTGTGGAGTCCCAATCAGAGCCAGACCGGAGTCCAGCGGGCAACCGCTGCAATCACGGGATTGAAGCCCGAGCAAATCGAGGTCCATACACCCTATCTGGGAGGCGGGTATGGGGGTCGAGGAGCGATCGAGGGAGTCCAGGAAGCCGTAACACTTTCCAAGGCCACCGGGAATCCCATCAAGGTCATCTGGACCCGGGAAGAGGACATCAAATATGAAGCCTATCGACCCGGCTATGGCCATCGAATCGACGCTTCCCTGGACAAGACGGGAAAGGTGGCGGCCTGGTCTCACCGGGTAGCCGGCTCGATTGTCCACGGTCGTGGCCCGGGACCTCGAGTGGATTCGGGTGCGGTAGGTGGCCTAAGGGATCTGCAGTACGATATCCCCAATATTAAGGTGGATTACATCTGGGTGAACAAACCGATTCCCGTTCGACCCTGGCGTAATCCTTCGGGTTCGCACAACGGCTTCACGGTGGAGAGCTTCATGGATGAACTGGCTCACGCAGCCAACCAGGATCCTGTTGAGTTTCGCTTACGACATCTCGAGCATGATTCGAGACACCATCGAGTGGTTGAGCTGGCAGCGGAGAAGGCGGGTTGGGGTAAGCCCCTGACTCGAGGTCAAGGACGAGGGATTGCCACCTTTTACTCCCACGGAAGCTATGTCACTGGAGTGGCGGAAGTTTCCGTAGACAGAAACACAGGTGTCATTCAGGTTCACCGAGTCGTTTGTGCTGTCGACTGTGGCCCCGTCATCAATACCGATACGCTGGAGGCCCAAATGTCGGGAGCGATAACAATGGGCTTGAGTGCGGCCCTGAAAGAGAAGGTCGAGTTCGCCAACGGTGGAGTCAAATCGGCAAATTACTCCGACTATCATCTGTTGCGCATGAGTGAGGCTCCGGAAGTGGAAGTATACACGGTGGAAAGCGATGCCGAGATTGGCGGCGGCGGCGAACCTTCCTTGCCTACCATAGCTCCGGCGGTAGCTAATGCCGTTTTTGCGGCCACTGGTGCTCGGATCCGGCGTCTTCCCCTGACCCCTGAAAGGGTGCTGGAGGCCTTGAAGCGCGTTTAGCCTGAGCGATGCATAGGTCCGGCTAACGACTGCCCGAGGGTCGTGGGGAATCTTGGGCTCGGGTTCGTGACTGGGGTCTATCTTGGGTCCTGGGCCTTGTCTGTCGTCTCTGGATTCGATCCCGATTGATGCGCTGGGCCCGACCGGCGTCTCTGGACTCTCTCAGCTTCGTTCGCTGATCTTCGGTCAGCCGATTCTTCATTCGAACGGCCAGGCGCAGGTGAGACCGTTTGATGGCTTTTTCCAGGTCCAGGACCTTGTCCAGCTGCCTCAGCACATCCCTTTCGGGAGCTTCCGCGTTCTCAAGCAATCTGGAGAGTTTGCCGACTTCATCCTGCAGCTCCCATTGCAGTGCCGTGAACTCGGACTGCGTTTCCTGGATCTGCTTCACCATGTAGGTTCTCTGCTCTTTATCCAGCCCAAGTTCGCTCTGATTTCTCATGATCAACTCCGCCGAAAACAGGTGGCGTTGTAAGGGGTCGGTCCCGCTATTTTGGCTCACACCCAGACCCACGTTGAAAACCATCAAAAGGATTCCTATCATCACTTTTTTCATAACGACCTCCTTAGCGGAGCTCGATTTGGCTTATGGCTCAATCGAGCTTTCATTGATCAATCCCTTCCAATACGTTCCACCACGGCTCCATTTCAAAAACGGGCACCGTGGTCACCAGTTCCTCTTGTGAGGAGAGCAGCAGAAAATCCGTAGGAGACTGCCACTCAACAAGGGGAAGCGAAGAATGCAACTCAGGAGCCCGGCTCAACTGAAAGAGCAGGGTGGCGCTAAACACGAGTACCGTGGCTACCGCTGCCGCCTGGCGAAAAAAGGCGAAGATCTCGAGTCCGCCCGGGGCATCATTTCCACGCAAAACTTCCTGGAAGGAAGGAACCGCCTTCTCTTCCTCTTCGCGCAGTTGCTTGAACAGCTCCCTGATTGTTTTATCTTCCCAATGCCATTTCATAACTCAGTCCTGTTTCCTCGATTTGCACTCGTAGGCGCTCCTTGCCTCGGTGATAGTGAGTTCGGGCCGACCCCAGTGAAACACTCATGGCCTTTGCCGCTTCTTCCAGGGTGAGCTCGTGATAGAAGACCAGGTAGAGAACCTCTCTCTGGCGACCTGAAAGATCGGCCAGCAACTTGGTCACTTTCTCCCGAAGCTCTGAGCGATAGATGTGTTCGACGTTTTGGGCTTGCTCGACCGAAGGACCTAGAGGTTCTTCGGAAAGTCGGCGCAGCCTTCGCATCACGTTACGGTGTGCCGTGCAAGCCTTCTTCCGGATCAGGGAAAACAGCCAGGTCTTGAAACTGGATAAGTTGGAAAACTTGGCCTTCCCTTCCAGAATGGTCAAATAAACCGTTTGCAGCACGTCTTTGGCCTCCTCTTGGTTACCGTGACAGCAGTGGAGAGCCCAGGTGTAGGCGCTAGCGTGGTGTTCTTCAAGTAGAACTTCCAGCTTGGCTTTCTCCATGGACGCTCCGGCTGAAACCTTTTCATTCACGGTATTAGTCGCCTCAGGAGCCGATCTATATGACAGTGATTCGATTTTTTTAAAAAAAACATTGGGGAGAGAGGAAAGTGCCCCCATGCTCTTCGAGCGAAAGCAAACCAAAATAAGCACTTATGCCGGTTGCCATAAGAAAATTTTCCCTAGTTACACAGTAACAAAAGGCCAGCGGCCTCTGGGAAATCGTGACGAAGTGTGGGATAACTTGAGGCATCTTTTTGCTAAAAACAGGGGGGAGAATCAGGATGATGAAATTGAGCAGGATCACTCTGGGTGTTTTCTTGTGTGCTTTACATCTCTCTTGTGGTGGCTCCGTGCCGGCACCGCTGGCTCCGGACACCGTTTTGTACAACGCCAAGATTGTGACCGTGGATGAAGATTTTTCCATCGCTCAGGCGGTGGCCATAAAAAACGGGCGCTTTGTGGCGGTGGGATCGGACAGCCAGATTCTGGCGCTGGCCGCAGAGAGTACAGAGAAAATAGATTTAGAGGGAAAGACGGTCTTGCCGGGATTCTATGACAGTCATGTTCACGTCGCCGGGGCGGCTGGGGAAGCGCCCGATCCTCTGAGCAATCAAATGCGGGAGGTGACTTCCATTGAAGAAGTGGTGGAGCTGGTTCGTCAGAAGGTGGCAGCCACGCCGCCAGGTGAACTGGTGCGCTTCACTCAGGGACCCGGCCGGGCCGAGCAGTTGAAGGAAAAGCGCTGGCCCAATCGCTGGGATCTCGATCCTGTTTCCCCCGACAATCCGGTGCTCATCAACAGGATCGCGGCAGACTATGTCTGGATCACCAACAGTGCGGGACTGGCTGCAGCCGGAATCAAGCGAAACAGTCCCCAGCCGTACCAAGAGGGGCTCTTTGGCCAATTCCAGATCGATCCGAACAGTGGTGAGCCGAACGGGGTGGTGATGGGGCGTGCCGCCCAACACATTTTGAGGGAGGCTCTGAATGTCTACTCCGCTGAGGAGCTGGAGGAAAACATCGCCAGCGCCGTGCGAGATCATGTGATTCCCTACGGGATTACCACCTATGCCGATCCCCTGACGGCCAGCAACAATCAGCCCACCCAACACGCCTACCAGCGACTGATGCAGCGTGAAGAGGGCTTCCCGGTCAGGGTCAATCTGATGATCCGTCTTCCCATTCGTTCTCTCTCAACCGAGGCCAATCTCGATCTCATTAAAAGCCTGCTTTATGCGCCTCCCTTGGGAAATGACTTCCTCCGGGTGGGCACCTTCAAGATCAGTCTGGACAAGGGAAGACCCGGTGATCAACCCTATATCGTGCCGGCAGAAAAAGGGAAGCAGGTGTTGATCGAGGCCCATAAACAGGGCTGGCAACTCTACGTTCACATCACCACTCCTGAGACCTTTGATTACGCCAGTGAGGCGATGGAAGAAGCCTTTCGACTCTATCCTCGTCAGGATGCCCGGCATATCTTTACCCACATCGGCATGCCCACCCAGGAAAACCTTCAGACCATGAAGCGACTGGGGATCATCGCTGACCTGCAGGTGGGCCGCTACTATTTCCTTCCAGATGATGCCGAGGAGCGATACCAGAGGAATCCCGCTCGTCCTGATCTGGGTCCAAATCCTGTGGCCACCTATCGCGATGCGGGCATCCCGGTGACCCTCAGCAGTGATCAGGCACCCATCGGTCCTCTCTATGGCATCTGGTCGGCTGTGAACCGGGTGCGCAAATCGGGCAAGGTTTTTCGTCCGGAAGAACGACTCACACTCGAGGAAGCCATTCGGGCCTACACCATCACCCCTTCCTGGGCCTTTTTTGAAGACGACCGGAAGGGATCGATCGAGGTCGGAAAATTTGCCGATCTGGTGGTCCTGGGAAAAGATATCCTGACCCTGGATCCCATGGAGATCAAAGATATTCCGGTCCTGCAGACCATGATGGACGGGAAGTTCGTATACGTGAATCCCAATCAGGACCCGGATCAAAAGGTGGTCTATTTTCGTTACCCGGCCCGGAGTTCGTTTTTGGATTGAGTTGAAGCTACTGCTAATCGATGGTCTGGAATCCGACATGAGATCGATTTCTCCCTCATTTTCCCTTGAGAGTCAGAGCAAAACACCTGATAATTGAACCTAGACGTTTTCCTGTCCACAGAATGATTTTGTCCGAAAGGAGCGCAGGTTCATGGCTCAATCGATAACTCTCAAAATCAACGGCCAATCCCACACCGTCGAGGCGGAACCGGATGTCCCCCTGCTTTGGGTGATCCGGGAATATCTTCAACTGAGCGGCACCAAGTTTGGTTGTGGCATTGCCCAGTGTGGTGCCTGTACGGTTCACGTGGACGGGCAGCCCATGCGCTCCTGTCAGCTTCAGGTGAGCCGGGCGGTGGGCCGTGAGATTACCACCATCGAGGGGATTCGTGAGGATCATCCGGTCAAGCAGGCCTGGATTGATATTCAGGTACCGCAGTGCGGTTACTGCCAGTCGGGTCAGATCATGTCGGCAGTGGCCCTGGTGGAGAAGAACTCCAATCCCAGCGAGGATGACATCATCCAGGCCATGGAAGGCAACCTGTGCCGCTGTGGAACCTACACCCGGATCAAGCAGGCCATTTATCAGGCGGCCGAGGAGGTGAGGAACTCATGAAAAGCACCATTGATCGACGAGAGTTTTTGACCCGAACCGGTTTTACCCTGGCCGTGGCGGTCACGCCCTCCGGTCTAAAGGTTTTCGCCATGGGTGAGACCGACACCGACTCGGAGGGTTTCCAACCCACCGTCTGGTATACCCTCTCATCCGATAATCAGCTGACCGTCATGGTGAACAAGGTGGAGATGGGACAAGGAACTCATACCGCCCTGCCCATGATCGTGGCCGATGAGCTGGATGTGAAATGGGAACAGGTACGCATTGAGCAGGCGCCCACTCGGAAGCAATACTACAATCCTCCCCAGTTTACTCGAATGGGTACTGGAGGTAGCGGTGGTGTGAGGAGCATGTACGAGCCTTTGCGAAAAGCGGGCGCTGCAGGCCGGGAGATGCTGACCCAGGCGGCTGCCAACCGATGGAAGGTGCCCGTCAGCGAGTGTCAGACCTCGGAAAGCCGGGTTCATCACCAAACCAGCGGCCGCAGTCTTCCCTACGGCGAGCTCTTGAAGGAAGCCTCCCAGCTGCCCGTACCCGAAAATCCGCGGCTCAAGGACAAAAGTGAATTCACGATTATGGGGAGGCCCATACCGCGTTTGGACATCCCAGCCAAGGTCAACGGTGAGGCCAAATTCGGCATAGACATCTTCGTTCCGGGCATGCTTTACGGGGTGGTGGCCCGTTCACCGGTCTATGGGGCCGAGGTGCAGTCCTACGATGAGCAGGCAGCAAGGGCGGTACCAGGAGTACGCCACGTCGTGAGGGTGGACACGCCGGAGGTCCAGGGCAGCAGTTTTCGGCACGCCGGCATCGCGGTTTGTGCCGAGACACTGGATGCTGCCTGGAGGGGTCGAGATGCTCTCAACATAAAATGGAGTCCAGGTGAGAGCCCCACCCTGAGCACGGAATCGGTGGATAGGGACCTGGTCGCCGGCCTGGAGAAACAAGGTCTCTCTGCTCGAAGTGACGGGGATGTTCAGGGTGCCCTCGGCAACGCCCATCAACAGGTCCAGGCCGAGTACCACTTGCCTTATTTGTCTCACGCCACCATGGAGCCCATGAACTGCACGGTCCATGTTCAGCCGGACCGATGCGATATGTGGATTGCCACCCAGGGGCAGAGCAGAAACCTGGATACGGCGGTTGAGCTCACGGGATTGAAGCCGGAACAAGTTCATGTCCATACCACCTACCTGGGGTGTGGATTGGGCCGCCGTGGAAGAATCGATTTCGGTTATGAAGCCTTGCAGATCGGCAAAGCGATTGAAGAACCGGTCAAGGTCATTTGGACCCGCGAAGAAGACATCGCCTACGATCTTTTTCGTCCCGGAAACTCCACCAGAATCAAGGCGGCGTTGGACAAGCAGGGCCGCGTGACGGCCTGGTCACACAAGGTGGTGGCTCCCCAGTTTTCGGTCCGCCAGGGCTCATCCATAGATACCCAGGCCACCTCCGGACTGACCCGCCTGCAGTACCAGATCCCCAATGTCTCCGTGGACTGGGTCAGGCTCGAGAATCCGATCCCGGTCACCTTCTGGCGCTCAGTGGGCAGTTCCCACAATGGCTTCACGGTGGAGAGCTTCATGGATGAACTGGCCCATGCCGCCGGGAAGGACCCTCTGGAATTTCGCCTCCAGCATCTCAAGGAGAACCCAAGATTACATGGCGTTCTCGAGTTAGTCGCCGACAAGGCCGGTTGGGGAAAGTCTTTGACCGGAGCTGAAGGACGCGGCATTGCCGGGTACTACTCCTATCGAAGTTATGTGGCCCAGGTAGCAGAGGTTTCCGTGGACCGAAGGACCGGAAAGGTCAAGGTTCATCGGGTGGTCTGCGCGGTTGATTGCGGTCCTCATGTGAATCCCGACACCATTCACGCTCAGATGATGGGTGCCATCACCATGGGCCTGAGTGCGGCTTTCAAGGAGAAGGTTCAATTCGCCGATGGCGGGGTCAAATCGCTCAATTTCTTCGACTACCATCTCCTGCGCATGAGCGAGTCGTTCCCTGTGGAGGTGCACATCGTGGACAGCGAGGACTCTATTGGCGGCTGTGGTGAGCCCGGACTGCCTCCGGCCGCGCCGGCCGTTGCCAACGCCATCTTTAACGCGACCGGCGCTCGGCTACGACGTCTGCCCATGACCCCGGAGCAGGTCTTGCAGGCGTTGAAGCAAGTGTGATCTCTAATGAAGTGTAGGGGCGCACAGTCGTGCGCCCTATAACCCGCTGACAAACAGAGTTTCGTGGGCGCACAGCTGTGCGCCCCTACATGCGTCCGCTCATCGAGCGGACGCTACAATATCTTGCCTTAAGTTTGTGACGAGGGTAAACTTCGGCTCATCTCAATTTGCTCTTGGAAAAGAAGAAACCAACAAGGAGGGAATATGCGGGAAATCCTCTCAAGCACCCAGAACAGTATCACTAAGGCAGGGCCCTTCGGGCTGCTCCTATTAGGACTGATCTTGGCCCAGTTCACGGCGCCGTCAATGGCCCAGGCACCCGACTTGATCGTTTTCAACGGAAAAATCGCTACCGTGGATGAGGATATGACTTTCGTTGAAGCGATGGCGATAAGAGACGACACATTGGTGTCCCTGGGAAGCAATGAAGACATCCTCAGGTTGGCGGGACCCCAGACCAAGCGGGTGGACGTGAAAGGAAGAACCGTGCTTCCCGGAATCGTGGATCCCCATCGGCACTTAGGGGGCTTTCGAGCT
>JAZFTY010000534.1:0-3429 GCA_036446935.1 Acidobacteriota bacterium
TTCTCCTCTAGAATCTCTGTCGACCAGACTCCTAACGGCTCCCGCAATAAATGGGCAGCGGAACGTCCCTTCAGGACTCCAGTGGGGTTTCCTCTACCATCAATTTCGAACTCTCCCATCAACCCGCTTTTGTAAGGCTGAGGAGTCCGTCGATTGATGTTGGCCTGGGCCAGGCCCATACTGTTGGTGACATACACTCCATCGGCCGCGAAGGTCACAATGACCGGGTTATCGGGAGAGACCGGGTCCAAATCATTCTTGTTGGGCCAGCGCTTTTCCTTAATTTGAAGGGTCATTCCCGGGCCAAAGGGAATCCACACCAGCTCACCGGGCGAGGCGGCTTCCACCTCTCGACGGACGATGTCCACAATCTCAACAATGGAGCCCGCTTGACCCAGTTCCCGGATGGCAGGATTGGGAGCCTCTCCAACCGGCCAGGCCAGGTGAAGATGAGAGTCATTGAAGCCGGGCAAAACCGTCTTCCCTTCAAGATCCATTCTCTCGGTACTGGAACCGGCCAGGGCCAGGACCTCACTGTTGGATCCCACCGCAACGATGAGCCCATCCTTGATGGCCACCGCCTCGGCAATGGAAAAATCCTCATCCACGGTGACAATCGTTCCATTGTGCAGCACCCTATCGGGCGCCAAGACATCGGGCACGCTAGGCGCACAGCTGCTCAAACAGAAAAGGCCCACAAAGGCGGATAAACGGCTGACCGTTACTTGTGAAAATTTCATGACTCCTCCTCGTAAAAAAATCATAGTACAACCCCAATAGTGAAAAAACCATTGTTCTAGGCAGGAAATTCTTGAATCCACCGGGAGGGGGCAGTTGTGATGGCTACACGTAGGGGGGCACGGCTGTGCGGCCAAATCTCAGTTCATGGAGACTCTCTAGGGCGCACAGCCGCAATGTTCAGGTGATGATTCTTTTAAAGCGTGGGACTCTCCGGGTCACACTCCGGGCCGCGGCGCAGCGAGGGTCTTGCCGTCGTCTTCCACTTGTCCCTCTCTTCGAACTTGCTCAGATGCTCCTTGATTTGACGGAAGGCTGTGGAGTCGACAATGAGGTCTCTCTTGGGAGGTAGGTATTCGATCTCGCTAAATGTGCTCACGATGCGTTCGAAGAAAGGGGGATGGGTTCTAAAGAAGCTGGCTGATTGAACATAGCCTTTTTTGCTGGCCATCTTGTCGAAGAAACTGACAAATCCTTTCGGATCGTAGCCGGCGTTCCAGGTGTATTGAGCACCCAGCTGATCCGCCTCTTCCTCAAAATCGCGGCTCACTCCCAGGATGGTCAGATTCAAGACCATACCCAGGCCAAAAAAACCGTACTGCAGGGCATAATAGGTGCCTGCCCCTACCGCACCTCCGGTAAAAACCATGGCCGCTACCTGTGCAGCCTGGAAGAGTATGTTGTAGATGTTGGCTTTTTTCATCAACCGGGCTCCATGGCGCGCGGTCACATGGGCGATCTCGTGGGCAAGGACGCCAGCCAGTTCGGATTCCGTCTCTGCCTGGGCAATCAGACCCGTGTTCACAAACAGGAACCCGCCGGGCATGGCGAAAGCATTGATCTCGTCACTGTTCAGTACCGTGACGTGCAGGGGAACCTGTAAATCGGAGTGATCGGCAATGTTCTTAGCCAATTGCTGGACGTAGGCGGTCACCGCCTCGTCCTCCAGTTCAGGGGGCATCATTCCGGACGCCTTCATATCGCGAATCGCTTCTTCGCCTGTCTTGATGTCCTTTTCCTGTCCTTCCTTCAGTACTCGGATGCCGATGTCCTCCACATCTCCGAAACGGCGCTTGCGGGCATCTCCCTTCTCCAGGGTCAAAACGATCTCCGCCTTTTGGGCGGGCCACTTTTCAATGAGATCCACTTTGGCTTGCTTGTTGTCATAGATAACAGGAAGCCCATGCTCACGGGCCGCCTTTTTTGCGGCCTGTGCTTCTTCAAGCGGAAGAATTTGGCAATGGAGCTCATTTCTCTTCAACGCCATCTCTGAGTCGTCTCGAGACCTTCTCTTGTTGAGCTCATCCAGTTGCTTTCGTAATTCTTTAACCTGCTGCTTCAACTCTTTTTCTTCCCGTTCCAGCCTCTTTTTTTCTGCCTTTTCTTCCTTTTCGAGATCCTTCCGGAACCTATCCAGTTCTCTTTCGGAGAATGTCAGTTCCTCTGCCTGCTCGAGAAGGACCAGGTAGGGCTCCTGAACCAGATCCGTAAGGGGAGGAGCACCCAGCGTGGTGGGCCAGGAGGCCCACAGATTGGTCCAAACCAGGAGTCCAGAAAGTCCTACCGCAAAGATTCTTCTTGGATTAGAGTTTCTCTCTCTCATCGTCCAATTTCCTCCTCGAGGGAACTAGAATTCGCCTTTTGGAGAACCGTCCCAGCCTCCACTAAAACCTCGCCGAGAGCCACGGCGCCTATGCCGGTTGGAGTTGAATTCCTCCAGTGCTGTCAATTGCTCCTGCGTCAGAATGAGTTGAAATTGATCGCGAAAACTCTGCTGAGTGGTACGGATTTCTCCGCCCACATTGCGGGCTGCGATGACAGCGTTTCCAACATCTGTTGGATTAGGAGCCTCCGATTCCAACAGAGTTTTGAGTTGTTGACGGTATCCTTTTTGCTCCTCGTGAAGGGAGCCAAGAATCGACTTCGCATCTTCTCTTAGCTGGCTGATCAGCTCCAGCTGTCCGGGATCGGTGATTCCCAGTTGTTCCAAGACCCTCTGTGGCGGGACCAGGGAGCCGCCCCTGTGACCGCCAAAGCGTTGCGCTGTTGCCATGCCAGAACTCAAGAATGTGGCTGCCACCAGCGCTAAGATCATTCCCAGGGTCCCTGTCGTTGTTCTGTTCATCTGTTCGTCCTCCTGACTTCAGTTTACTCCTTTTCGTCGCATCCGGCGTTGACGCCAGATACGCTCACCGTTCAACATAAGCTAAGACGAAAGACGGACACAAATGTGTGTCAAGGGTTGGTAATCCTTCCGTAAAGGTTTGTAAAGTTAAGGTCCCCCGAATGGACGTAGCGTAAAATAAGGGAGATGGCAGATCCTATGAACTCACAAGAACCCGAGGAACGCGTCCTGATTGTCGACGACGATATCGAGTTGTGCGAGTTGGTCACTGAGTACCTGGAAACCGAGGGCTTCGGTGTAGAGGTGATTCACGATGGTACAGAGGCTGTAGAGAGGGCGGTCTCCGGATCCTATGGGCTGATCATCCTGGATGTCATGTTGCCGGGAGTAAACGGTTTTGAGGTTTTGCGCCGGATTCGCTCTCGATCCCAGATTCCTGTGCTCATGTTGACGGCTCGTGGCGAGGAAGTGGATCGAATCGTAGGCCTGGAAGTGGGAGCCGATGATTACTTGCCCAAACCCTTTAATCCACGCGAACTGGTGGCGCGGATTCGTGCCATACTACG
>JAZFTY010000535.1:0-3347 GCA_036446935.1 Acidobacteriota bacterium
CGGCTTCGATTGTCGGGCCCGACGTCCTGCCATTGTAGCCCCAGCAGCTGGCCTCCAAGCCCGGAGCAAACTCGTGCTCCACCGGTTCGGCAATGAGGTGGAAGACCTTCACGCCCTCTACGACCCGAAAGGGAAGCGATAGGCCGTTCGGAGTCACGACCGCAGCCTTACCGGTCTCCTCGATTTGTGCTGCAGGTCCGAGGTTGGCGGCCATGTTTGCCTTCGGTTGGGCAGCAGCTGGGCGTGCGGCCAGAAGCCCGCCGCCGGCGACCCATGACCCCATCATGAAATTTCTTCTCGAAATCATTCGATGTTTCCTTTCCCGCAGTTCAAGGCCTCTCCAGACCGCCCGGACTAGCGCCGAGCTCGCCCCTCTCAGACACGAGCCGGCCGGCCAGGATCAGGTCCAGTGTGGCCCGCGCCTGCGAGTAATCCCGAAGTGCGATCACGTATTCCTGGGCCGTCCGGACCTGATCCCGCCGAGCCACGATCAGTTGAAATACGCCTAGCTCCATCGCGTTGTACTGCCGTTGAGTATGCTCTATGATCTGCTCCCTCAAAGGTAGAAGGACCTCTTGATAGTGATTGACTCGCTGGGCGGCGATCAACAAGTTATTCCGTGCAGTGCGGACGGCGGCTCGGATTTGGACGGCACGCGCACCATACCGCTGTTCCAGTTGCCGCATTTGGGCCCGTGCCAGCGCAACCCCTGCCTGTCCTTGATTGAATAGGGGGAGGTCGAACGAAATCACCGGGCCGAATTCACGGAGATCGTCCTCGCGGCCCAGAACAAATCCGGCACCCAATGTGGGCAGGAGCCCCTCGGCCCGTGCCAGGTTGGCGCGCCGGGCAGCGGCCAGATACCGATGCTCCAGTTCGTTAAGGTCCAGGCTTTGTTCTATCGCTCGCGCCTCCAGGTCGGCTAGATCGGGCGACCCCTCCTGCGGCTCCGCCAGTCTTCCTGCCAGCCGCCAGTTCGTCTCCATCCCTGACAGGCCCATCAGCACATTGAGCTCCTCCCGATGGCTGAAGGCGACTGCTTCAGCGAGGGCGACCTGGCTTCGGCTTTCCTCGTAGAACGCTTGCTCGTTGGCTAGCTCCAGCGCCGGAATATTGCCGGCTGCGTTGAGACGCTGTGCGACATCGTAGGAGGCCGCTGCCGCCTCTAGGACAGTCTGGTCCAGTTCTAAAAGCTGCTCGGCCGCTTGATAGTCGTAGTAGGCGGTGCGGACAGCATAGGCAAAACCCAAGACCGTGCCACTGGTCTGAAAACGGACTGCATCCAGTTCGGCGGTGGCCACTCCGCGGCGCATCGGCAGGAACAGCAGATGGGACAGGTCCATCGTTGCTGCAAAGGAGAACTCGGACCTTTCATCTGGCACTGTATTACGTTCGAAGTCGAGTTCGATATTGGGCGGCAAACTGGCCTCCAAAAGCGAGGCCCGGGCAATCCCCAGCTCTTCAAAGGATGCCTGCAGGTCTTTGTTGTTCAGGAGGGCGATTCGAACAGCCTCTTCAGGACCCACCGGCTGACCAATCATTTCCACCACCGTCTCATCCGTCGGTCCATCGAGGTAACGCCAACGCACGTCAAGCTCGGCCCTTTGGGCGAGCAGGACCTGAACCGACTCGAATCCGGCATCGCGTGGCGCGCAGGCAGAGAGACTGCCGAACAGAACGAGCATGCAACCTAGTGTGACTCGTTTTATTATTTGCATCTTAAACCTTAGGGGGCTAGGAGGTTGAGGACCCTGTGGGGCCGGGGCGTTGTGCTCGTAACTTGTTTCGTTGGCTGGAGCCTGGTCATTCCGCAGCTACCGCATCGACACTGAAGATCTGATAACCGTGCTCCGGGTGAGCTTCGATCTTGAAGATGATTTCATCACCGACCTCCAAGGAACCGTTCATCGCTTCCTCAGAGATCGAAAATGTCATCCTCATTGCGCCCATGAAACCAGGGATAGCCTCATGCTGAATCTCCAGTTGGCCTTCTCCAATTCTCTGAATCACGCCCTGTCCAACATAGGGCGCTTCACGCGTCCCTTCGGGCGCAGGGTCATCAGCCTTGGAAACTGCAACCTGCTCAAGTTGTCGGTTTTCCAACTCCGACGAAACAGCGGGGCCATCGGATGGATACAAAGGTGCGTCCGGGTGCAAGATGGCCGCAGGTTCGATCTTTACCCGCCCGCTGGGAGCATCGACTCGGGCCGGGGAATTTGCAGGCAACTCCAGGGACGTGGACGTGCAACCGCTACTCATCAGAACCAGCGCCAGTAGGGCGATCACGAGCAACCGGGCATCCTGGATCTTTTTCATCAAAACCTCTCTGATCGTTTGGAAGCGAAGCTGATTACCGGAAAAGAGGATTCGCGCAACCCCGCAATCGAACCGATGAAAAGCCAGCTTCTAGTTTTCAGAAACAACCAGTTTGCCCTTCAGCATCTTCATGCCGCACGTGAACCCAAACTCGCCGGACTTTTGGGGCGTGAACTCAACGATCACGCGCTCTTTAAGCGGTAGGACCTGATTAATGTCGTATTCTGGAAAGACGACTTCAGTTCCGCAGGTGGCGTCCGTTTCGCGTACAAACGTCAGCCGGGCCGGAACCCCAACGCGAAGCTTCAGCTCAGATGGCTCATAGCCCTTTTCGGTCACTCTTACAGTAGCCTCCTGCACCTGCTGCGGACTCCCCTGGATCACCAGTAGAAGGACCGCAAGACTCGCCAGTGAAGACGAACTCAATTTCATAGGTTCTCCTCCTTGAAAAATCAATCTATGTCACGACACAGTCACTACACCACCGTTGAAAAACGGTGACCTTAGCGGCTCCGGCTGGAACCGTCTGGTCCTCAGCTAAATCGCTTTTTTTTTGAAGAGCAGAGTAACACAACTCCTTTATTTTCTGCAATAGACCGTTGAGAGGCAGGGTTCTCCCAACGACACCAGCAAAGGATCAGGACACTCACCAAGATCCCTTGATCCACTTTACCCACTCCTCTGACTTTTGAGAACCTTTCAGTGATAGAGTGTCAGCTAGCGTACATCTATGAGACCGATAAGAAGCAGCCGTCTGAGAAAAAGAATACTCTTTTCTGTCTTTCTTTTGTTCCCGTGTGCGTTAAAGGCCCGGGTGGAGCCCCAGACCACTGTGGAACTCGCTCAGTTACAGGAAACCGACGTTCCCACCCTGACCCTTACTTTTGAGGAAATCATTGGACAGGTGGGTCAAGAGATATCCCTGCCTCTCAAGATCACCTCCTCTACCCCTATCAAAGAGCCCTTCCAGATTATTCTTCGTTTTCCACCCAGCAAGTTGGAATACGCCAAGTTGGGTATCGGTCAAGGGC
>JAZFTY010000536.1:0-5449 GCA_036446935.1 Acidobacteriota bacterium
CACGGTTCGTGATTGCTATACCGTGTTGGGTATTGTGAATAACATGTGGAACCCGATTCCGCGTAGAATTAAGGACTTCATCGCCAGTCCTCTTTCCAACCGGTACCAATCTCTTCACACCACCGTCATTGGGCACGATGGACACCCCTTCGAACTGCAAATTCGCACTCACGAGATGAACCAGGTTGCTGAAAAGGGGATCGCGGCCCACTGGAAATACAAGGAGGGAAAGCTGGAGGAGGATAAGGATGACAAGCGTTTTCAGTGGTTGAGGCAACTTTTGGAATGGCAGCACGAAGTCAAGGACCCCCATCAATTCTTGAGCAACCTCAAGATTGATCTGTACCCGGAAGAGGTCTATCCCCTCACCCCAAAAGGAGAGGTGATCACTCTTCCCCGTGGTTCTACACCGGTTGATTTTGCCTATGCCATCCACACCGAAGTGGGAAATAAGAGTGTAGGTGCCCGGGTCAACGGCCGAATCGTCCCCTTGAAATACAGGGTCAGTAATGGAGACATTATAGAGATTGTTACCTCCAGTGAGGCTCATCCGCGTAGAGACTGGTTGAATTATGTCAAGAGTTCACGGGCTCGAAGCGCGATCCGACGCTGGATCAATGTGAAGCAGAAGGAAGAGGCCATCGAGATGGGGAGGAAATTGCTGGAGACAAATGCTCGCAGCTACAAGTTGAACCTCAAGAATTATAAGGACAAGCTGGAATCGATGCTTCCCGATTTTAATGTTTCCCAAATGGAAGATCTGTTTGCGCGCATTGGATTTGGAAAAATCTCTCCTCGCCAGGTTTTGAAGAAACTGGAGCCCGGTAGGGTCGAGGAACAGGAAGGTGAAGAGAGCGGAACCTCGAGGGTGACCCAGATGGTCAACAAGGTTCTCCGACGCTCGGACACCGCCATTCAGGTCAACGGCTACGATGATCTGCTGGTCTATCGAGCCCAGTGTTGTAACCCGATCCGGGGTGAGGAAATTATCGGTTACATCACCACCGGCCGGGGGATCTCAGTCCATTCGGTGGATTGTCCCAGCGTCGAAAAATTACTCTTAAACCCGGAGTGGAAAGTCCAGGTTAAGTGGACCGCGGATGGGGAAAAAGGTATCTATTCCGTCCGCCTGCTTATTTCTACTGAAGACCGGACCGGAATTTTGGCGGATGTCACTTCGGCCGTCTCCCAAATCGACACCAATATTGTGAACGTGAACGCACAGACCGTCGACGATCGCTACGGAGTGATCGATATGACCGTTGAGATTAGCGATATCCACCATCTCGGGGAAATTATGGATTGCTTAAAAGCCATCGAGGGAGTGCGTGAAGTGGAGCGAGCCACCGCCCGGGCTAAAGAAAGAAGAAGGGGATAGTAAGAAACTCGGGACTGTCCTTTAATTTATTACGCTATGGAGGGTTTCTGGACCTTTCCAGACTTCAAGCACTGAGTACAAACACGGATGCGGCAGATGGTCCCATCGACGACCGCTCGTACACGCTGTAAATTCGGATTCCAGCGACGTTTGGTCACATTATGTGCATGTGAGACGTTATTGCCAAAGAGGGGTCCTTTGCCACAAATCTCACAAACTTTTGCCATGCTGTCTCCCTATATCCTTCTGAGACAAGCGATTAAAACATTCTTCCTCTTCCGGTGTCAACCGGGGGAGAATTTGGGGACAGTCCCCAAATTCTCCCCCGGAAATCCCAAATTCCAAATTCTAAATCTCAAACAAACTCCAAAACTGAAATTCCCAACACAAGATCCATTCAAAGACCCGAATGGGGAAGCCGAAACCGCACAACGGAGGGGCCTCTACGGTTTGGAAGGCCCCTGCTTGTGGTAGGATGCAGCCAGAGCCGTGGGCTTCAGCCTACGGGCCGTTTTCCTTCGTAGATTTTTCATTTCGGACGTTATAGTCCTTGGGATACACTAAGAAAATTAGGGTCGGGGGTATGTTCTAAAATAAGGAAAAGAAGTCAGTAAAGAGAGGTTTTTAAAAAGAGAAAGAGGATTAACTATGAGCGAAGATCAGAGCAAGAAGCGGGCCATCGAGATGGCCCTGACCCAGATTGAACGCCAATTTGGGAAGGGGTCGATCATGAGGTTGGGGAGCCAGAGCGTCTTGAATGTCCCGGTGATCTCCACGGGCTCCCTGTCCATCAATGCGGCGCTGGGAATTGGTGGGTTCCCACGCGGGAGGGTGATCGAGGTCTACGGTCCGGAATCGAGTGGAAAGACCACCGTTGCCCTTCATGCCATTGCCGAGAGTCAAAAAGAGGGTGGAACCGCTGCCTTTATCGATGCCGAACATGCCATGGATGCCGGATATGCCCGCGCCCTGGGAGTCGATATTGACGAGCTACTGGTTTCCCAACCCGACAGTGGAGAGCAGGCCTTAGAGATTACGGAAATGCTGATACGCAGCGGGGCCGTGGATATTCTCGTCATTGATTCAGTGGCCGCTTTGGTCCCTCGTGCTGAATTGGAAGGAGACATGGGAGACTCCCATATGGGACTGCAGGCCCGACTCATGTCCCAGGCCCTGCGGAAACTGACCGCTATCGTGTCCAAATCGAATACTTGTTTGATCTTCATCAATCAGATTCGAGAGAAGATCGGAGTCATGTTCGGCAACCCGGAAACAACCACGGGTGGGCGAGCCCTGAAGTTTTACTCCTCTATTCGTCTGGAAATCCGGCGAGTTGCTACCATTAAGGAAGGGGATCAAAACATTGGCAATCGCACCAAAGCCAAGATCGTCAAGAATAAAATGGCGCCGCCTTTCCGAGAGGCTCACTTCGATATCAACTTTGGCCTGGGGATTTCTCGAGAAGGGGAACTGCTGGATTTGGGTGTGGAGCACGAAATTGTCGAGAAAAGCGGTTCGTGGTTTTCCTACGGAAATGAACGATTGGGGCAGGGGCGTGAGAATAGTAAGGTGTTTCTCCGGGAAAACCCCGATATCAGTGGCGCTATCGAGCACAAGTTGAAGGTGGCCCTGGGAAGTGCAAAGCCCTTGCAGGAAGTGGAGAAAGCGGACAGCCTGAAGACAGGCTGAAATTCCAAATCCTAAATTCCAAACCTAACCTGGAACCTGGAACTTGAAACCTGGAACGCGCGCGAAGCGCGCTCAGCGGCTGTGTTACATCCCCACTTCTTGTCTCGCCCTCTGGATCAGCGTGGGAATTCCGCTGGTGTTGCCATGAGTGGCCCGATAGAGCTGATTGAGCTGATCTCTGGCATCCTTAGAACTGGGCCCGTTCAACACAGTAGCTTTGGCAAAAGATAGGTTCGCCTGATCAATCCTCCCTGCGCCCCAGTAAATGAAACCCAGGCGATAGTGCGCGAAGTCGTTGGTGACGTCGTGTTGTGCCGCCGCTTCGAACTCTGTGCGGGCCGCACGCATGTTCTTATTCACGTAAGCCTGCTCGCCCAAAGCCCGGTGACAATAACCACGAACCTGATTCAGTTGTGCCGTCCACTGTTGATCCGTTTGCCCTTCAGGTTTCTGGAGCTTGTCGGCGGCTGCAAGCGCCTTCTTGGCATACTCCACAGCCTTGGTGAGATCGTTTCCACCCCAGTAAGAGCTGGATAAATCGACTAATATCGGTAAATTGTTGGGATCGTATTGAGCGGCGCGCTGCCCCCACTTCCGAAAATTGGCCTGGTCGTTCAACGCTTGGTAGGCCTTGGCCACGAAATAAGCAGTGGTGGCATTGGGTGAGTCGGCGTACAGCTTACTGCCAAAGTCCACCAGCTTTCGAGGGTTGCCCAGTTGTTGGTAAGCCTGGGTGGCAGCCTGAATGGATGACGTGTCATCGGGTCGGTATCGCAGGAAGTTCTCGGCTGTGGTGGCCAGTTGTTGCCATTCACCCCGCTGTCGAAGACCTGGATAGAATTGTGCATAGAGATAGGCGATGTTCGGGTCCAGCGCGGATTTCTTGTAGGTCTTCACGAAATCCAGGAGGATAGCCTGTTTCTTACTGTTGTCTTTCTCCGCCTCGGCCTTCTCGTAATGATCGTATTCCTGATTGTAGGTGTCACTGTCCTGAAAACCCAACAAGCCGGGAATGAAGCTGATAAAAACCGCCAGGACCAGAATCTTGGATACCGTGCCTCTCATTGCGCCCTCCTCAAAGAGTTGATTTCCCCATAAAATAGCACACAATGAGCCGGGTGGCACGCAAAACCTTTGACATCCGTCGCTACTCTGAAGGCTGCCTGAGAGCGCTTCACTTCAGAGCAGGCTTGAGATAAGATCCCCATGCTCCGCTTGTTCGGGGATCGTCTAATAGGCAAGACAGCGGCCTTTGGAGCCGCCGATCCAGGTTCGAGTCCTGGTCCCCGAGCCACTTCAATCGTAAAGGGTGATTTGTGAGTTGAGAATAACCCTCACCCACCACAGGAATCGGTCACACCCACGTCGTTCCCGAAATTGGCCCCACAAATCAAGGAGTTTAGAGAGGTCTGGAACCGAATGAACCCCAGCCCGGATTATGCATAAATTCTCTACTGCATCGCCGAAATCACTCGTCCTGACTGCGCGACCCACCCGGGCGCGGGTGGGTACCCCCGACCCGCAAGCGGGTGCCCCCGGCCTCCTCAGCGTACCCTACAGTACGCTTGCGGGGGTCTCGATCGCGCGGGCCTTGTCAGGCCAGCGCTTTCGGCGCTTCGTGACGAGAACCTATGCATAATACGGGCTAGCTCGGCAAGCCGAGGATGCAGGACTTGGGGTTCCACGGGGTTTTAGAGTTGCCTGGCTCAGGAAAAGCCCCCCAAAATAAACAGGGCAAGTGCTCCCTAGTGGGAATACTTGCCCCTCCAAACAGGGCTTAAAAATAAATCCCTGTTGCACTTTCCATATTACCCGAACCGCGTCCGTGCTCAGTGATCACCGTCACGGAATCTGTATTCTCAAATCGGAAAAGTACAAACACCGGAAAGGCCGTCAGATTACTCGGACAGGCTCCTGGGCTATTTCTCCGGTTCGACTAGCCGGATGGATGTAATCACCACAGGCTCGACTGGGACATCCCCGCTGCTGGTTTTCACGGCAGCGATCTTGTCTAAAACGCTCTTACCGGAAGTCAGCTTCCCGAAGACGGCATATCCCCAGCCATCCCCCCCTGGATAGTCGAGAAAGGCGTTGTCGCGGTGATTGATGAAGAACTGTCCGGTGGCGCTATGAGGGTCTGAGGTGCGCGCCATGGCCAGGGTTCCACGCTTATTCTTGAGGCCGTTCTTGGCTTCGTTTTGAACGGACTCACGGGTTGGCTTACGGGTCATGTTGATGGTGAATCCGCCGCCCTGGATCATGAAATCCTTCATGACACGGTGGAAGATGGTTCCATCGTAGTACTTGGCGTCCACATACTGTAAAAAATTCTTGACGCTTTCTGGTGCTTTCTCGGGGTCGAGCTCGGCAACCATCGTGCCG